>NZ_LIRL01000702.1 GCF_001419795.1 Streptomyces niveiscabiei | reverse complement strand
CGCTGCAACCCGGCGACCTGGTCTTCTTCTTCGACGGCCTGAGCCACACCGGCGTTTACACGGGTAACGGCATGATGATCCACGCACCGGGGCCCGGCGCGTTCATCCGCGAGGAGTCGATCGCGCACGCGGGCGAGTCGGCACTGCGGGGGGCGATCCGTCCCGCGTGAGGCTCACGCGGACTCGGGGAGCCGTTCCCGTGCCTGCCTGACCTGTTCCCGGCTCAACCGGCGCAGCTCCCACAGGAGTTCCGCCGCATCGGCCATGTCGGGATGGTGGGAGGGTTCTTCGGCGGGTGGATCGGCGTCGACGAGTACAGCGAGCCGGTCCGGAGGAATACCCAGCACGCGCGCGAAGGCGATGAACAACTCCGGGGAGAGAGCCACCACTCCCCGTCCTACTCCCCCGATGGTGGCCGGCGAGAGGTACGGCCCGGCCATCCCGGCCACCGCTTGCGCTCCCGACGACCAGTGGAGGTTCCGGTTGGCCAGCAGCCGGAGAAGCAGTGCTCCGGGACCGGGAGGGTACCCGCCGAACTCCCTCAGAGGGCTCCAGAGAGCCGTACGAGGCTCCTGAGGCAGCGAACGGACGTGCTGGAGGAATTCCGTACGCTGTGCCGCTGGAAGGAGTCTGAATCGCCATACGACGTACGCGACGGAGGAACGGACCTCCGCGTCCAGGGGGTTCAGCTCCTCGGGGACACCGAGACCCGCGAGAACGAACACGTCGGGTACCCGCACCCCGAGCTCCGGCGCGAGTCCATACAGGAGTTCCGGCACCGGCTCCCCCTCAGGCACCGCGACCCCCAGCCGTCTCACCCGCGCGCGGAACTCCTCCCAGGTCACTTCTGCCGTGCTCCCGCGATGGCAAGTACGGTCGCCGCCGCGCCGGTACCGAGGACCGCCCCGGCGATGACGTCTCCCGGATAGTGCACCCCGGTGTGCACGCGCGAGTACCCGACGGCGCAGGCCAGCAGTCCCAGCGGGAGGGTCGTCGCGGGCAGTGCGGTGCTCACGGCGGCGGCGAAGGCGACGGCCGACGCGGTGTGCCCGGACGGGAAGGACGCCGAGTCCGGCATGGGGACGTGCCGTCCGGGGAACGGCGAGTCCTCCGCGCGGTGCGGGCGGGGACGGCGTACGAGCTTCTTGCCCGCGAGGTTGGCGGTGGCCGAGGCGACCCCGACGGCCGCGACCCCGAGCAGGGCGGCCCGGCGGGTCTTACCGGGCCGCAGGGCGAGCAGGGCCGCTGCCGCGAAGGAGATCTTCGAGTGGTTGGCGGCCGTGGACAGCCGGCGCAGCGCGGTGTCCAGGGTGGGCGTCTTGGTGACGGTCACCGCCTCGTAGAGGGCTTGGTCGAGGGCGGCGAGGTCGCGCACCAGGCTGATGCCGTCGAGACGGCTGCGGGGGTCGGGCATGGTCGTTTCTCCGGACGGCGGTTTCGGGGCCGGGACGCAACGCGCGGGCGCGCGCCGGGGCCAGGACAGGGAGGAAGGTCTCCGGGAGGCGGGAAGGGGCAGTGCGCGCGCGGGGGACAGCGTTGCCGCCGCCCGCGCGTACGCGTACCCGACGATGGCACCGACCGGGCGAGAAGCCGCGTCGACCCGGCGCACGCGTACCCGCCAGCTTCGGGCCCGCCGGGCCGAGGGCCGCACACCCGACGCCCGCGCGCACGCGTACCCGACTCTCCCTCAGTCATCCCCCTCCCCCGCGTCCGCCTGCGGCCGGTCCAGCGCGAGGCGTACGATCCTGCGCCAGTCGACGTTCGGCGGGGAGTACGTCGCGCCGGGTCTGCGGCGCGGTACGCGTACGCGCAGGGCGCCCTGGCGGAGGGTGCAGACGACGGGGACCGGCATGACGAGGGCCTCGCCGTCGATGGCGACGGGGATGTGGGAGCGGTCGGCGGAGACCTCGACGCGGGACGACTTCGTGGAGGTGATGCCGCCCGCGCGTTCGCCGCGCAGGACAACTTCCGCGGCCTGGGCGGCGCCCTCGACCTTGATGCCGATGACGCCGAGGTTGCCGGAGTCGAGGCGGGGGCGCCGGCCGCCGCCGAAGGGGTCCGCGCGCGCGTAGGGGTTGTTGCTGACGAGGACGGCTTGCGGCGCGTGCAGGCGGGTGCTGCCGGCGTGGACGCCGAGGGTCGCCCCGGCCTCGCCCATGAGGAGGTCGGGCAGGAGGTCGAGCGCGGTGAACGCCTTGGCGTCGCGGTACTCGGGGCTCTGGACTATCTCCGCGTACGCGCCGAAGGAGACCGTGTTGACGAAGGCGCGCCCGTCGACGTCCCCGAGGTCGACACGGAACTCGACGCCGTCGGTGAGGGCTTCGAGGGAGGTGACGGGGTCGGTGCGGTCGAGCCCGAGGTCCATGGCGAAGTGGTTGCGCGTGCCGGCGGCGATGACGAGGAACGGCACGTCGTGCTCGGCGGCGACGGCGGCGACCAGCGCCTGTGTGCCGTCCCCGCCCGCGACGCCGAGCAGGTCGGCGCCCTCGGCGAGCGCGCGCCGGGCCTCGGCCTCGGGGTCGGTGGTGCCGTCGGGGGCGATGAGGATCACGCGGGCGCCGAGGGCCTCGGCGCGGCGGACGAGGTCGAAGCGTTCGACCTTCCCGCCCCCGGAGCGGGGGTTCATGATGAACACCGGCCGGCTGGGCGGCGGGGTCTTGCGCCCGCGCCTGCGGCGTTTGGCGTGCGGCTGGCGGACGCTGCGCAGGGCGGAACGCGCGCTGGCGAGGGCGGCGGTCCACAGGGCGATGGCGCAGACGGCGACGACCCACAGTCCGGACGAGGCGTACAGGACGAGGACGCCGATCGGCACGAGGACCGCCAGGAGCGCTCCCAGGAGCCTGGTCCAACCCCGGTGCGCCAGGGCCCACCACAGGCCCGCTCCGGCCAGCGAGAGGCCCGCCACGCCGCTCAGGAGGACGAGCCAGCCGTCCGATCCGGCGCCCGCGACGACGGTGAAGACCGCGCAGGCGGCGAGGAGGAGCGCGAGCCGGGCCCAGTCGCGTGCGCGCCGGGCGTCGAGGTCCCTCGCGAAGGCGCTCTTTCGCGCGCGTGTGTCGTTCACCGTGTGCCCGCCATGCTGTGTGCTCCCCCTGGGGTCCCGAGCCTCGTTGCCATGATCGTGATTACCACATCGTGGCGTACCACGGCGGTCAGCAACGGTACCCGGGACCCGTAACGGGCTCAGCGGGCGGGCGAGTTGGCGCGCGCCTGTTGCCTGCGGGCGTTGTTGTACACGCGCATGAGGTGTTTCGAGACGGCGCAGGGCACCGTGTCGAAGTGGCACTGGCGGCAGGTGCGCGCGTGTTCCTCGTAGGCGGCGCGGGCCTGCTGGAGCGCGTCCTCGGGAAGGGGCATGACGGTCCTCCGACGGGATGGGGTGGGGGGTGAGCCGGACACCGCGGTGTTCGTAAGGTTCACTTAAAGTCAGAGTGGATCATGTTACTTCCGGTACGGGAAAGCGGGCGCTCAGAGGGCTTCGTCACAGCAGCCGGGGCCCGTGCTCCGCCCCCGGCAGAAGCAGGACGACTCGACGGGCACGTCGGCCAACGCGCGGGCCACGGTGAGCTGTTGGCCGATCAGCGCGGCCTCGCCGTGCTTCCCGAGCCGTACGAGGCACTCGTGCAGGCCGTGCAGGGCCCAGACGTTGCCGGGGTGGTGGACCGCGCGCGGGAGCGCCGGGTCGAGGCCGAGGTCCGCGCGGTAGACCGCCTCGGCCTCGGTGACGCGGCCCTGTTCGAGCAGGAGCGCCCCGTACGCGTGCCGGGTGGGCTGCATCCAGCCCCAGGGCTCGTCGTACGGCAGGTCGTCGCTCAGTTCGACGGAGCGCTCCAGGGCGGCGAAGGCGCGGTCGACGTCGCCCTTGCGGTACTCGAGTTCGCCCTCCAGCATCGCGGCGGCGATCGCGAGGACGTCCTGGCAGGTGTTGTTGAACAGGGTCCGGGAGTCGGGGACGCGGGCGACGGCGGCGTGGAACAGGGCGCGTTCGGCCTCCGCCTCGGGGACGCGGCCGGTGGCGGAGAACGCGACCCCGCGCGCGTAGTGGTGCATCGCGGTGGTGACGCAGTACAGGTCGGGGTCGGCGGGCCGGGGCAGGGCGAGGACGTCGGACCAGCGCCCGAAGCGGATCAGGACGTGGACGCGCATCGCGAGGAACCCCTCCAGCCAGTCGGCCATGGGCGGGCTCTCGACCCTGAGCAGCTCCTCGGGGATGGACTCCTCCAGGCTGCGGGCGGCCTCCAGGGCGACCTTCGAGGCGCCGAGGAACATCGCGCCGTAGATCCGGAAGTGGTGGTTGTGCGCGCGGTACAGGGTGTAGAAGTTCATCGCTCCCCCGCGCGCGTGCGCCTTCTCGTCGGCGGCGATGGCGGCTGTGTTGTCGGCGACCGCCCTGCGGTAGTCGCCGCAGAGGATCTCCAGGTGCGAGGGCATGTGCAGGAGGTGCCCGGCGTCGGGGACCACGCCGCGCAGCCGGTCGGCGACCGCGAGGGCGGCCTCCGGGGTGGGCGACATCTCCATGAGGTGGACGTACAGGTGCGGCAGGCCGGGGTGGGCGCCCTCGGGGTCGGCCGCAAGGGCGCGCTCCAGGACGTCCCGGGCCTCCCGCGTGCGCGCGCCTTCGGCGGGTTCACCCGTCCTCAGGTCCCACAGCTGCCAGGGGGTGAGGTTCATGAGGGCCTCGGCGTACAGGGCCGCGACGTCGAGGTCGTCCGGCGCGAGGGCGTACACGGCCTCCATGGCGTCCGCGTAGGCGCGGTTCCACACCGTGCAGTCCTCGGCGGCCTGCGCGCGCGGGTAGCGGGCCCTGAGGGCGGCGATCAGGGCCCGTTCGACGGGCCGGGACCGGGCGGCGCGCTCCTGGGCCAGCTCGACGGCCTCGTGGGTGCGCCGGACGGTCCGCGCGAGGTCCTTGTCGTCGAAGAACTCCCAGGGCTTGTTGTAGTTCGGGCCCAGCGCGTAGGCGACGCCCCAGTGGGCCATCGCGCACTCCGGGTCGGCGCGCACGGCCTCCTCGAAGCAGGCGACGGCCTCCTCGTGGTGGAACGCGTACGTCCACACCAGGCCCCGGTCGAACCACTTCTGCGCCTCGGCGGACGCGGTGGTGACGAGCCGGCCGTAGCTCCCGAGGTCGTAGTACTCCATGCGCGCTCCCCTGCTCGCGGCCACCCTCAGCGGCGGCCCCCGAGCGACGTATACCGCCCGGCGAGAGGGCTACGGGACCGGTCCGCGCGGGGTGTGCCCGCACGCGCCGGGCCGGGTCGTCTCGTCCTTCCGTACGACCGGAGATCGTCGTCCCCGAAGGACAGCCCTGTCACCGTATTCGCCCGCACTCCGGGGCGGCCTCCCCGCGCACGCGTACGGCGGGCGCCTCGGCCATCTTCGGCTCGGGCCCCTCCGGCGGCGCCACCTCGGCCGATGCCGTCGTCGTAGGCACCGGCTTCGGCCAGGGCACCCAGGCCGGGAGCAGCGCCCGTACGCGCTCGCCCTGGCCGTGCAGGAGCCCCATGACGACCGCCGCCGCGACGGCAATGAGGTGTTCGCGGCCGGCGAGGTTGGGCTTGGCGATCGACTCGACGACCATCGAACCACCCGTGAGGGTGAACACGATCGGGGCCCGGCGGATGACGGACATGTACGTGAAGAGGCCCACGACGGCCGCCGAGGGGCCCGTGTCGAGGACCTTGCCGAACTCCGGGGACAGTCCGCCCCAGTGGTCGGGGCCCAGGGCGAGCATCACGCGGACGGTGAGCGTGCCCGAGAGGGTGGACGCGTAGGCGATGAACAGGGTGCGCGCGCGGCCGAGGGCGACCTCGGCGAGGGCGAAGGCCAGGAACAGCTGGGTGATGCCCGCCCAGACGGGCAGGTCGAGGGCCGGGACGTACAGCGAGATCGGCGTGCGCAGCAGGGCCTGCCACAGAGGCAGGTCGCCCTGGACGCCGCCGACCTCTCGGACGATCTTCTCGCCCGTGTCGTTCTGGGCGATCGCGTGGAAGAAGATCACGCCCGCGCAGGCGACGATGGCGAGGGAGAGGGCGGAGGGGCCCCTGCGCCACAGTTCGCGCACCGGGTCGACGACGATGCCCTGGAGTTCGCCCCACAGGGTGCGCCCTATGAACGCGACGCCCCTGTAGAGCGGCGATCTCCGCCGGGTCCCCGCCTTCTCGTCCACTTCTCGCCCCACCGTCGTCCCCACTGGTCACCCGCACACACATTCGGAAGATCGAATCTAACTCCTGAGACGCCCGGAATCGACATTCAGGTTGATTTCGGTACCGGTTGCGCGAGGCGCACGCAACCGACACCACGACCCACGCACTCACAACGACGGCCGTTCGCGGCCCTTGGTTTAGTCGGCGCCCGATCAAAGTGACCATCGCCACACCCCGCCGGAGGCGTTGTCAGTGGCCTCGATTACAGTCCGTTGTCAGATACGCACGAGAGGGGAACGCAGGGTGGGGAACATGCGACGGGGGATGTCGGCGGTACTGGTGGCGGGGGTGCTGGCCGGGTGCGGGACGTCCGGGAGCGACACGGACGGCGGTGCGGCGAAGAGCACGGCGAAGGCGCAGACGCAGGCGACGCCCTCGCCCTCCGCGTCCGCGTCCGCTCCATCGGCCGCCTCCGGCGGGACGCTGGGCGCGAAGGGCTCCGCCTGCGAGCTGCCAGTGACCTTCCAGACCGCCGCGAAGTGGAAGGCCGAGTCCATAGCGGCACCCAAGGACGCCTCCGACGACCTCCTCGACGCCCTTCTGCGCCAGGGCCCCGTCTCCGGCGTCTGTGAGATCGACGCCAAGCCCGCGGGCCACATCGGCTTCATCCGCGTCTACCAGGGCAAGCCCGGCAACGCGGACGCGCGCACGGTCCTCAAGGGCTTCGTCGCCGCCGAGAAGGGCGTCAGCGAGGAGAAGTACGCGACGTTCACGGCAGGCACCACGTCCGGCGTGGAGGTCTCCTACCGCGTCCACGTGGAACTCCTGGACGAGACCAAGACAGAACACGCCCTCGCCGTCACCACCCCCGAGGGCCCCGTGATCATCCACCTGGGCGGCATCGACGACGCGGAGCACAAGGCCATGCTCCCGGCCCTCGACCTCGCCAAACACACCCTGCGCGTCACCGCCTGAGCCCCCGGAGGATCTCGGACGGCGACGCACGGCGAAACACACCCCGAGTCACCACGACCCGCCGGCCACCGGGCCCGCACCCCGCCCCCGCCGGGTCACCCGTACAGGAGCTGTCGTCGCCGAAGGGGCTCCACGCGCGGACGCTCCTCGCCCACGGCCGGACACCAGCGGCACGCGCGGGAAGCGGCGGACCCGAGCCGCCCCCGCCACACCGTCGGCACCCGCCCGAGGAGCACCCGCACGCGGGCGTCGCCCCCCTTGTGGAAGGCCACCGGGGAACACACCCAGGCACCGGCCCGCCGCAAGGCCCACCGGGCCCTCGCGCAGCGCGGGCGAGGACCGGCCCCCCTCGTCGGGCGCCGGTGAGCCGGCCCAGGTCGGGCGCCGGTGAGCCGGCCCAGCGCGAAAGGCCCCGCCGAACCGCCCCACCGAAGCAC
>NZ_LIRL01000701.1 GCF_001419795.1 Streptomyces niveiscabiei | reverse complement strand
AGCCCGAGCCGGTCGCCGCGAAGCCGCCCGTGTCCCGGGTCGCGGTGAACGTCGCACTCGGGGGCGTCGGCTTCGCGGCCGTGTGCGGGGGCCTGTTCGTCCTCACCGCGTTCATCACCGCACTCACCGCTCTCATCACCCAGCTCATCGTCCTCGCGGCGGTCGTCTTCGGAGGGTGGGTCGCGGTTCAGGTGTTCTCCGGACGCGGTGAGCGTCACGGCGGGACGACGGTCAACATCCGCAAAGCCGTCTTCAAGCGCAACCACTTCCACGGCTGAACAGGAGTTCCTGTGTTCGACGACAACACGTACTGCGACGAGTGCGCCGACTACGGATGCCCCGGCCACGAACTGTGTGACGAGTGCTCCGACGACGTCTGCAACGAGTGCGGCGGTTGCTCCTGCCCTGACTCCTACTGCCCCGGCTATGTCGCTCACCAGACCGGCACCGACTTCTAGCTACGCCAAGAGCGGCCCCCGCATCTCGCCAAAGAACCGGGGCCGCTCTTGCCAACCGTCCCACCAACTGAACAGTGGAGGCACCCAGCATGACTCAACCCGTAGGCATTCTGCGAGAGGCCCTGTGTGTGGCCGCCGCGGGACTGCCGGTCCTGCCCCTGCGCGCGGGCAAGATCCCGTTCGGGAACTGCCGCGCCTGCACCGGCAACGCGTGCGGCGGACGGCCGAACATGAAGACCCCGGGACCCTGCGAGTGTGCGGCGCCGTGCCACGCGTGGGCCGCCGCCACCACCGACCCCCGCGTCCTCGCCTCCCCGGCGTGGGCGCCGGTCTGGCGTGAGGCGGCGGCCGTCGCGTACCACCCCGGCGGCGCCGGACTCAGCGTCGTCGACCTCGACGACCAAGCGGCCGTCGCGTGGGCGCGTACCACCCTCCCGGCCACCCGCATCGTATCGACGACGCGGGGTGAGCACTGGATCTACCAGGGCACCATGCCGTCGTCGAACGCGGTCCGCCCGGGTGTCGACGTCAAGTCGCGCATGTCCTACGCCCGTTGGCTCGGTCCCGGTGCTGGCACCCCCACAGCACTGCCGGACGCCGTACGCGCGCTCGCCGTACGGCAGTCTTCCCCCGCCCGGCCCGTGGCACAGGCTGTCGTCGTGCCTACGCCCGGGGGCGGGGCCTGCCGTCACCGCACTCCCGCCTACCTGGAACGCGGCATCGCCATGGCCGTGCAGCGCATCAGCGAGGCCCGCAGCGCGGTGCACGCGACCGTGTACCGCACGTTCCTCGCCGTGCTGTCGACGCACGGCCGGTGCGGCTGTCTCACCGACACCCACGTCAACCGGCTGTTCACCGCCGCGCAGGCCAAGGGCGAGAGTCCCCGGCACTGCACCGACGCGTGGACCAACGCCCTCACCCGGCTGGGGATGTGACCGTGTCCGACGACGATGACAAGACCCCCGCCCGGCAGGTCATCACCGACTACGCGCAGTCCCACTTCCGGTACTTCCGCACCGTGGACGGGACCGTGTACGCGCAGCGCACCGGCCACCCCGTCGCCCGCCCGATCCGCTCCCAGGGCACCACCGGAAGCCACCGCCAGGAACTCATGGTCGGCCTCTACCGCGACGGGGTCGGCGTCTTCAACGGAACCGCCCTCAAGGAGGCACTGGACTTGATCGAGGCACTCGCCCTCACCGAACAGGTACAGCCCACCCACATCCGCGTCGCCCCCGGCTTCGACGGCGCCACCTGGCTCGACCTCGGCCGCGACGACGGACAGTCCGTACGCATCCACCCCACCGGCTGGGACATCCGCACCCCCGACCCGCAAGAGGTGTGCTGGCGGCGCACCCAGCTCACCGGCGAACTCCCCCTCCCCACCCGGGACACCGACGGCAAGGGCATCGACCTGCTGATGCGGCTGTGCAACTTCGCCGACGCCCGCACCAAAGCCCTCGCCCTCGCCTGGCTCATCGGCTGCCTCGACCCGTCCGCGCCCGTCCCCGCACCGTTCCTCACCGGCCCCCAGGGCGCCGGCAAGTCGACCGGCGGCCGGATGCTCGTACGGATCATCGAGGGCATGACCGGCGACCTGCGCCGCCCGCCCAAGGACGAAGAGAACATGATCACGGCAGTCGCGGCCGGATGGATCACCGCCCTCGACAACCTCTCCCACCTCCCACCGGACCTGTCCGACCTCATGTGCTGCATCATCACCGGCGCCGAGAGCATCAAGCGCGCCCTGTTCACCGACGGCGACGTCGTCCGCTCCCGCTACCGCCGCCCCATGCTCCTGACCGGCATCGACGTCGGCGTCATCCGCCCCGACCTCGCCGAACGCCTCCTCACCCTGCGCCTGGAACGCCCCCGCGTCCGCCGCACCGAAGCGGAACTGTGGTCGGAGTACGCCGAGATCCTGCCCGTCGTCCTCGGCTCCCTGCTCGACCTCACCGTCACCGTCCGCGCCGCGCAGGCAGAGACCCCGACCGACCTGCGCATGGCCGACTTCGCCCACCTGTGCGCCCAGCTCGACACCGCCACCGGCTTCGGAACCCTGGAGGCGTACCGGGCCAGCCTGGACGACCTCAACGACGACGTCATCGAGGGCGACCTCCTGGCACAGACGGTCCTCAAGCACGCCGCCGAACTCGCCCCGGGCGAAGAGGTCCGGATGACGTCGGCGGAATGGCTGCACGCCCTCACCACCCTCTACAGCGGCGAGGAATGCCGCCCCCTGCCCAAGGGCTGGCCCGCCACCGGCAAAGTCCTCTCCGACCGGCTGAGGCGCATCCAGCCCACCCTGGCCGCACGCGGCGTCCTCGTCGACTGGGGCCGCACCAGCGCCGCCCGCTACATCGAAATCAGCCGCCAGGCCCCGCCCCCGCCGCCCGAACAACAGACCGCGTTCTGACCCGCACAACCCGACAAGCAAGAGGAGCACGCCTGGCCCGGGGTGCTCCTCTTGCTTGTCGGCGGCGGCGCCGCCCTGCACAGGTCGCGCCGCGAAGCGGCCCGCTCTTCAAGCCCTGACCGGGACGCAAAAACCACAGACACCACCCCTTCTTTGTCCTAAGTAGGGAAGATCTGCGTCACCGCGTCACCACAGGCCCGACAGACAGCCGATGACCTGCGACGACAACGAGTGACGCAGACACCGAATCCCGCGTCATCCCGCGTCATCGGCGTCACCCTATGACGGACGGCCCATGTCAGGGGTGACACACCCCCCAACTCGCTGCGTCACCCAAACCCGCAGGTCAGAACCCTGATTGACGCAGGTGACGCAATGACGCAGAAATCCCCGCTTCGGACACACAGCCCCCACTGAGGAGCCCCGTGTCCAGCCCCAGAACGCTCAAGTCACGGGAGACCCCCTCGGGCCTCCCGGACGACCCCCGCGCGACCCTGCGCGGGGGACTCCCGGACCGTTACCTCACCCCCGAAGACCTGGTCACCATGTTCGGCCTCCCGAGCGTCGAAACCGTCTACCAGTGGCGCCGCAAGCGCATAGGCCCGCCTGGCTTCCGCGTGGGCCGCTACCTCCGCTTCAACCCCGCCGCCGTACAGGCGTGGGAGGCGGAACGGACCGCACTCTCCAACGCCGCCTGAGTCCCGGGTCTCTCTGGTTCTTCACCTCGAAGAACCAGAGAGACCCGCCTCCCAGCTCCTACTCGTCTCACCCCGAAGGACGACGCCCAACTGTGGCTAGCCACATCCAAGATCGCTGGCACAAGAGCGAGATCATCAACGGCAAGTCCGTCCGCGTCAGGACCGACCGCTACGGCACCGGACTGCGTTACCGCGCTCGCTACATCGGGCCCGACGGCACCGAGCAGTCGAAGAGCTTCGCCGACGGACAGAAGCGCCTCGCCGAAAAGTGGCTGACCCGCATTGAAGCCGATATGGACGCGGGCCAGTACATAGACCCCAAGGCCGGAGAGATCACCTTCGGCGAGTACTCGGAGAAGTACCTCGGTGGACTCACGGCGGACTTGGTCAGTCAGGAAGTCGTATGCAGGCGAATCCGGCTGCACGCAGTCCCGTACCTGCGGACGCGCCCGATGGGGTCGTTCAAGCCCGAGCACATGCGTGCGTGGCTGAACAAGCTTCAGTTGGCGGTGCCGAACGGGACGTACCGCCGCGCCATCTACGACTCGGTGTCGTCGCTGTTCAATGCGGCGGTAGACGACAAAGTGATCAGGGCGAACCCCTGTCACGCCCAGTCGGTCAAGGCCCCTGTATCCGAAGACCGGTTGATCGTGCCGTGGTCCGAAGAACGCGTAGTGACTGTTCGCGCAGGTCTGCCCCCTCGATATGCGGCCACCGTGGACGCCGGCGCGGGCTGTGGCCTCCGTCAGGGTGAGGTGTTCGGGCTCGCCAAGGACAACTTGGACTTCGCCACGGGTTGGGTGCACGTCCGTCAGCAGATCAAACGCGTGGGCGGGGCCCTGGTCTTCGCTCCCCCCAAACGGGGCAAGCTCCGGGACGCGCCGCTCAGCCCTGTTGTCGGAGCTGGCTTGCAGGAACACATGGAGTTGTTCCCGCCCGTGCCGGTCACGCTGCCCTGGAAGACGCCTGACGGACCATTGGTGACGTTCGAACTGGTCTTCACCAGCGGCGTGGGCAAAGCCATCTGGCGAAGCTACTTCGACGACTTCGTATGGAAACCCGCGCTCGCGCATGCGGGCGTCATCCCGCCACGGCTGCCGGGCACACGGCGCTATGCCGCCGCCCCTGACGACGGCATGCACGCGCTGCGGCACTTCTACGCCTCGGTGGTCCTGGAGGCAGGTGGGAGCATCAAGGCGCTGAGCATCTACCTGGGACACTCCGACCCCGGATTCACACTGCGGATCTACACTCATCTCCTGCCGAGCAGCGACGAGAAGGCGCGCGCGGCTGTGTCGAACGTCTTCCAACGCGTGCATCCTCTATGGGTCCCATCAGCGGCCTGACGGCCCACAGACGGCCCACGGCCCCAAAACGGCCCCTGCCTAGCGGTTCCGCCGCAGCTCAGGGGCCGTTTTTAGGTTCGAGATCGCAAGACACACCCCATCTTGCCGTACGTCCATCCCTGGGCGGAAACCTGTTGGGCGGGGGTGGGGTGACCTGGGGTTTTCCTCGTCGGGTGCGGGTGACCGGCCGGTCACCGTGCGTTCCCGGCGGTCCGGCTCGCCTACTTCCCCGCGCCCTGGTTCCTCCTCGCCGTCAGGACCAGCGCCGCGCCTCCGACGAGGACGAGGCCGATGGCGGTTCCGGCGATGAGGGGGGTCGCGCTGTCGGAGCCCGTGACCGCGAGGTTGGTCGGGGTGGCCGGGAGGACCGTCGCGGGGGTCGGGTCGCTGTAGGTCTGGGTGGTGAGGTTGGAGGTCGTGCGGGACTGGGTCTCGCAGTCGAGGACGCCGGTGAAGCGGGGGGCCGTGCCCTGGGGGGTCGTGAGGGTGAAGTCGTAGGGCTGGTCCTCCTGGAGGGGGACCGTGAAGGTGCGGGTCTCGCCCGCGCCCACCGTGTACTCGGCCGTGAGGAGCGCGAACGTGTACGGCTGGTCGCCCTTGTTGGACGCGGTGATGTCGAGGCCGTTCTTCCGGCAGTCCCGCGCGGCGGAGAGCGCGGGCACCGCCCCGGCCGCGCCCCAGCTGGCCACCGCGCTCGCGGAGACCGTCGACTCGCTGGACCCGGCGAGGATCTGGGTCTGGCTGCGCCCCTCGGAGACGAACGCGCGCCCGACGGGCACGGTCGTCGACGCCTGGAGCGTCACCCGCGCGGACCCGGCGGCGGCCTCGGCCGGCACCTCGAAGTACAGCCGGCTCCCGTCACCGGCCGAGGTGACCGGCTTCCCGTCCGCGTCGACGACCCGCACCCCGCTGATCGCGGCGTCCGGCGGCGGCGCCACGGACACGGTCCCGGCGTCGGTGTGCACGGTCACCGGCCCGAGCAGGTCACCGGGCTTGCCGGAGACGGCCGGGGTGTCGACGGTGAGGGACGCGGGCGGCTCGGCGGCGTCGCGGGCGGCCTTCTCCAGGTAGTCGGCGAGCTGGCGCGCCTGCGGATCGACCGCGTCGACGTCCGCCCCGTCCGAGTACCGCCAGATCGCCACCTGCGTTCCGGCCGCCGCGTCCTGCTCGGTGAGCCCGCTCTTGATCCCGGCCTTCCCGGCGAGCGAGGCGAGGTCGTTGACCTGCGGATAGGAGTTCTGGAGGATCCACCCAATGCGCCCGGCCCGCTTGTTGGCGGCCAGCGAGGTCCCGCTCCACGCGGTCTCGTGGTACTTCGCGTCCTTCTGGGTGGGGGTGTAGACGTCGACGCAGTACGTCTGGAGCGTCCCCCCGCCGTCGACGGACATCTCGAACAGCCCCGCCGGGATCTCCTGGTCGCCGCCCTCCTCGTGGAGCACCGCGCTGCCGTAGACCTTCAGTCCGCCTATGGTCGCGGTCGCCCCGCCCTGCGCCTGCGCACCCGCGGCGGCGGCGGCCTGGCCCGCGCCGGCCAGGACTCCGGCGGCGGCGAGCCCGGACACCAGGGTCACCGCGGCGAGGCGGCCGACCCCTCGGGCGAGCGGCACAGTGATCGAAGAAAGCACGCAATTCCCCTTCGAGCGGGACCCGTTGACGTGGGGGACGGGGTCCCACCAGCAGAATCGGAAGCCACAAGGGCCATGTCGCGCATCCTAGAGAGAGCAGCGCGGCCCCTTTCCCCGTCGGATCATCGGGCAACCGATCCGAATCGGAATCGTTATCCCAAGATCGCTCCGATGGGCCGGAGAACCGGGCTTATCGACAAATCAACGCTCTTTCACGGCAGTTGATCCGCTCCCGCGCGAGGTGTGATCCGCCGATAAGCCTCAACCCGGCGCTGTCAGCCGCCTCTTGGCCTCACGCCACGCTCACCGGCTCCCGCTCCGCCGGCGTCTCCCACTCCGGCTCCTGCTCCGGCCGCCCGCCCGCCGGCTCCGCCTTGGCCGCGCGGACGAACGCCGAGGTGCCCCGCGCCAGATCGTGTCCGATCGCCGACGCGTCGATGTCGGCGGACGTCCAGTTCTGCCCGTCCCGCAGGTCCGAGCGCACTTTCAGCCGCCCCTGCACGACCACCGGGTCCCCCACCGACAGCGACGCCGCCACGTTCACGGCGAGCTGCCGGTTGGCCCACACCGTGAAGAAGTTGGTGTGCCCGTCCACCCACTCGTTCTTCTCCCGGTCCCAGTACCGCGCGGTCGCCGCGAGCCGGAACCGCGCCGAGGCGCCGGCCGCGAGCTCCCGGTAGACGGGCTGCGTCGCGACGTTCCCCACCGCGCACATCGTGACCTCGTTCATCGCTCATCCCTTGTCTGTCACGCGCCGACCACGCCGTTCGTGATCGCCGCAGAACCAGACTGGACCGGCCGCGAAAATCCCGCCGAGCCCTGTGGACAACCACCCGGCCTGGGGAAAACCCCGCCACCCGATCGAGTGACACCACGTCACGCGGCCTGTGGATCACCTGCACGGATCACCCTCCGCACACACGAAGGATCACCCTCCGTACACGGAAGAGCGGCGGCACCGGACACCGGCACCGCCGCCCACCGGGCCGTCTACCGGCCCCCCACCCCCACCAC
>NZ_LIRL01000700.1 GCF_001419795.1 Streptomyces niveiscabiei | reverse complement strand
GGCGGGCGACATAGCGTGCGGGGATGGGACTGTATCCGGAGACCGAACCGTACGACCACGGCATGCTCGACGTGGGCGACGGCAACCACGTGTACTGGGAGACGTGCGGGAACCCGCGGGGGAAGCCGGCGCTGGTGCTGCACGGCGGCCCGGGAAGCGGCTGCGGGCCGTACTTCCGGCGCCTGTTCGACCCGGCGCGCTACCGCATCGTCCTGCTGGACCAGCGCGGCTGTGGCCGCTCCACCCCGCACGCGGCCGAGTACGGCACGGACATGAGCGTCAACACGACCGACCACCTGATGGCCGATCTGGAGCTGCTGCGCCGGGAGCTGGGGATCGAGCGCTGGCTGGTGTGGGGCGTGTCGTGGGGGTCGGTGCTGGGGCTGCGGTACGCGCAGACGTACCCCGGCGTCGTGTCCGAACTCGTGCTGACCGGCGTGGCGACCGGCTCCGACGCGGAGGTGGCCCTCCTCACCCGGAGCCTCGGCCGGGTCTTCCCGGACGCGTTCGCCGAGTTCCTCGCGGGCCTGCCGGAGGACGACCGGGAGGGCAACCTCGCCGCCGCCTACAACCGGCTCCTGGAGTCCCCCGACCCGGATGTCCGCGAGCGCGCGGCCCGCGCCTGGACCGACTGGGAGACGGCGATGGTCTCGGAGCCCCCGCGCTCGGTGCAGCGGTACGAGGACCCGGTGTTCCGCATGGGCTTCGCCCGCACGGTCACCCACTACTTCGGCAACGACCACTTCATGGAGACGGACGCGGTGCTGCGCGACGCGCACCTCCTCGCCGGGATTCCCGGGAGCCTCGTCCAGGGCAGCGTCGACCTCGGCAACCTCACGGGCGTCGTCTGGCGGCTGCATCACGCCTGGCCGGGCAGCGAGTTGACGGTCGTCGACGAGGTGGGCCACTCGATCGGCCCCGACGCGATGGTGGAGGCGCTGGTGGCGGCGACGGACAGGTACGCGGACCGCTGAACGCCGGTTCGCGGAGGGGGCGTCGGGGAACGCCGTGCCGTCTACCCCCGACGCGAGCCGGCCTCGTATCCCGTCCCCGCCCCGCTACACCCCGTCGCCCCCGAACAACCGCCGTACCGTGGACCGGTAGTTCGTCTGGACGTGCGTCAGCGCATGGCTGCGGGCCCGCTCGGGATCGCCGGACGCGATCGCGTCGTACAGGTCCTGGTGCTCCGTCAGGAGCTGGGCCCAGTCCTCGTTCTGCCGGGTCAGCCAGCGCAGGCGGCCGTCGACCGGCTCCATGACGGAGCTGAGGAGGCTGTTGCCGGCCATCGCGAGGACGCGGTCGTGGAACCGCGTGTTGATGTCGGTGACGGCCTCCGCGTCGGCCGCCGCCGTCGCCTCGGCCGCCTCTTCGAGGAGCCCCCGCAGTTCCCCGAGCGTCTCCGGCGTGGCCCGCGCCGCCGCGAGCCCCGCCGCGTACACCTCCAACGCCTCGCGCAGCTCGAAGAGTTCCCGTACGTCGTCGGGGGTGAGACCGCGTACGGCGGCCCGGCGCGCGGACGCGAAGTGGACGAAGCCCTCGGCGACCAGCGCGCGTACGGCCTCGCGGACGGGGACGCGGGAGACGCCGAACCGCTCGGCGAGCTCCCGCTCCACCAGTCGGTCCCCGGGGGCGAGGCGCCCGGCGATGATGTCCTGCCGCAGCGTCGCGAGGACGCGTTCGCGGACCGCGCCGAGGGGTTCGCCGTTCGCGGTGTCCCGCGGCGGGGCCTTCGTCGCGGTCTTCGTCGTGGAGCCCATGCGGCCATTTTCTCCGACGCGGAGAGGTCTTTTACCTAGCTGTAACTGTGGAGACATCGACACGGGTGCTCGGCAGCGCGACCATGTCCGCACTTTGGTATACCAAAAGCCGCCAGGCGTCCCCGAGTTCTCCCCTCTGGAGCCCCTTTGTCCGTCGCCGACAGTGTCGAAGCGCCCGCGTTCACCCCCGACCCCCGGCTCGTCAACGAAGACCTCGCGCCCGCGAAGAAGCGCAACTGGAAGGTCTTCGACCTCTTCGCGATGTGGATGTCCGACGTCCACAACCTCGGCAACTACACGTTCGCCGCGGGCCTGTTGGTCCTCGGCATGAACGTCTGGCAGGTCTTCACCGCCCTCCTCGTCGGCTTCGTGCTGATCTACGTCGGCATGAACTGGATGGGGAAGATCGGCCAGCGCCACGGCGTGCCGTTCCCCGTCGTCAGCCGGATCAGCTTCGGCGTCTGGGGCGCCAACATCCCCGCGCTGATCAGGGCCGTCATCGCGATCATGTGGTACGGCATCCAGACGTACCTGGCCTCCGTCGCCGTCAACGTCATGCTGCTCGCGGCCTGGCCCGGGCTCGAGTCCTGGACCAAGCACTCCTTCCTCGGCCTCGACGCGCTCGGCTGGGTGTCGTTCATCGCGCTCTGGCTGATCCAGGCGCTGATCATCCGGCAGGGCATGGAGGCCGTCCGCAAGTTCCAGGACTTCTGCGGACCCGCGATCTGGCTCGTCATGATCGCGCTCGCCGTGTGGATCCTCGCCAAGGCCGGCTGGTCGATCTCCCTCACCACCACCCCGCACCCCGTCTCCGTCGGCGAGCAGTGGCGGCAGTGGTTCGGCGCGATCGGCCTGATCCTCGCGACCTACGGCACGCTGATGCTGAACTTCTGCGACTTCTCCCGCTTCGCGCCCGACTTCAAGACCGTGCGCCGCGGGAACTTCTGGGGCCTGCCGATCAACTCGACCGCCTTCGTGGTCGTCTCCGTGATCGTCACCGCCGGCTCCCTGGAGGTCTACGGCCAGGCCATCACCGACCCCGCCGAACTCGTCGCCAAGGTCGGCAACACCTGGGTCCTGGTCGTCGGCGCGCTCACCTTCGCCATCGCCACCATGGGCGTCAACATCGTCGCCAACTTCGTCTCCCCGGCGTACGACCTCGCCAACGTCTGGCCGCAGAAGATCACGTTCAAGGTCGGCGGCATGATCAGCACCGTCGCCGCGCTGCTCGTCACGCCGTGGAACCTCTTCTCCAACCCGACCGTCGTCAACTACTTCCTCGGCGGCCTCGGCGCGTTCCTCGGACCGCTGTTCGGCGTGATCATGGTCGACTACTACTGGGTCAAGCGCGGGCGCGTGAACGTCGACGAACTCTTCGACGCGACCCCCGGCTCCCGGTACTACTACCGCCACGGCGTCAACCCCAAGGCCCTGTGGGCGTTCCTGCCCTCCGCCGCCGTCGCCGCGGTCCTCGCGCTCGTCAAGGCGTTCAGCGACGTCGCGCCGTACTCCTGGTTCATCGGCACGGCCCTCGCCGCCGGCCTCTACCTCGTGATCTGCCGTCGCGAGCGCGCGCAGCAGGAGGTCTGACGGACGTGCGGATCGTCGTCACCAACTGCAACACCACGCAGGAGATGACCGCCGAGATCGTACGGGGTGCCCGCGCCGCAGCAGCGCCGGGCACCCTCGTCACGGGTCTCACCCCCGTGTGGGGGCCCGCGTCGGCGGAGGGCTGGCTCGACAGCTACCTCTCCGCGGCGGCGGTCATCGACACCCTGCGCACGTACGACGGGCCCGCGTACGACGCCGTCGTCATGGCCGGGTTCGGGGAGCACGGCCGTGAGGGCGTCCGGGAACTCGTCGACGTACCCGTCGTCGACATCACGGAGGCGGCGGCGCATCTGGCCTGCCTGCTGGGACGTCGATACGGGGTCGTCACGACGCTGGAGCGCACGTGTGGGCAGATCGAGGACAGCCTTGAGCTGGCGGGGGTGGGCCGCAACTGCGCGGCCGTCGTCTCCACGGGCCTCGGCGTCCTCGAACTCACCGACCCCGCGCGCACGGAGGCGGCCTTCGTCGGCGCCGCCGAGCAGGCCCTTTCCGTCGGCGCCGAGGTCCTCGTCCT
>NZ_LIRL01000070.1 GCF_001419795.1 Streptomyces niveiscabiei | reverse complement strand
GGGCGGGGGTGTCGGGGGTCAGGCGGTGGCGCCAGGTGGTCGCCGGGGCCGGGACGACGGCCGGTGGTGCTGTGTCGGCCCAGGTCGGGACGGCTGCCGACGCTGAGGTATCAACCGGGGCCGGGATGGCGTCCGGTGTTCGCGCAGCGCCCGAGGCCGGGGCCGCTGCTGGTGAGTGCGTGGCGGCTGACGTCGGCATGGCTGTGGGTGCGATCGCAGCCGCGCTCGTGTCCAGCCAGTGCCGCACCCGCTCGAACGGATACGTCGGCAACGGCACCCGACGCCGCGCGGCGGGCCGCAGCCGCTCCAGCAACTCCCAGTCCACGGTGACACCGGAGACCCACATCCGCCCGAGGAGATCGTCCGCCCCGGCCCGGATCTGCGCGGACAGGAACTCCGCCGCGCCGACGCCCGCCGTCAACAGGTCGGCCAGCGGCGGGTGTTGCTCGACGCGCCCCCGGTGCAGCCACTGCCCGCCCTCGCCGCGTCCGACGGCCGCGAGTTTCTCGGCCGCGTCCGGGAGACCCGAGGCCACGAACGCCAGGCGCTCGACGAGGGGTTCACGCCCCACACGCAAGGTGTGGGCGACGTCCGCGAGCCGGGCCGCGTCGGCGAGGGACCGGCCCAACTCGGCGGCGTACAGGCGCAGTCGCTGTTCGTCGCGGGCCGACAGGACGATCAACTCGCGCTCGGAGTCGGCCTCGTCCGGCGCGGGGGCGACGTACTCCTCCAGCACCACGTGCGCGTTGGTGCCGCCCGCCCCGAAGGAACTCACCGCCGCCCGCCGCGGCACCGCACGCCCTTCGGCGTCGAACTCCCGCGTCCACTCGGCCGCTTCGCGCTGCACGGTGAACGGAGAGCGCGTGAAGTCGATGACCGGGTTCAACTCCTCGGCGTGCAGCGACGGCAGCAATGTGCCGTGCCGCAACTGGAGTACGGCCTTGGTGAGCCCGGCGATGCCGGCCGCGCCCTCCAGGTGACCGATGTTGGACTTCACCGAACCGATCGCGCAGAACCCGGTGTCGGCGGTGTGCTTGCCGAACGCTTGGGCCAGCGCGGTGTGTTCGATCGGGTCGCCCAGCGCGGTCCCAGTGCCGTGCGCCTCGACGCAGCCGACGGTCCTGGCGTCGATGCCGGCCGCGTCCAGCACCTGTTCCACCAGGGCCTGTTGGGCCTGCGGGTTGGGCACGGTGTAACCGCTGGTCCGGCCGCCGTGGTTGACGCCGGTCGCCCGGATCACCGCGTGCACGGTGTCCCCGTCCCGGACCGCCTCCGACAGCCGCTTCAGCAGCACCGCGCCGACGCCCTCACCGGGCACGTACCCGGTGCCGCCCGCCCCGAAGGCCCGGCAGCGGCCGTCGTCGGACAGCATCGACTTGGCGCTGAGGTGCACGTACTTGTCCGGGTGGACGGCGACGTTCACCCCGCCCGCGAGCGCGTACGCGCACTCGCCGCGCCGGATGCTCTCGCACGCCTGGTGCACGGCCACGAGCGATGCCGAGCACGCGGTGTCGATCACCACGCTCGGGCCCCTGAAGTCGCCGAAGTACGAGACCTGGTTGGCGATCGACGAGCGGTTCGCCAGCACCACCTGGGGGTTGCCGCGCGCCGACTCCGTCGCGCCGAGGATCGCGTAGTCGTCCCACATCACGCCGACGAACACCCCGACGTCATGGCCCTGGCCGCCGAAGCGGGGCGCCGGGAGGCGGGACGGGGGATAGCCCGCGTTCTCCAGCGCCGACCAGGCCGTCTGGAGGAACAGCCGCTCCTGCGGGTCCATCGTGCGGGCCTGCTTGGGGGAGATCTGGAAGAAGAGGGAGTCGAAGGAGTCGACGTCGGAGAGGAAACCGCCCCAACGGCTGCTGCTGCGGCCCGAGTCGGCCAGCTCCGAGGCGTCCCAGCGGTCCGTCGGGACCTCGGTCACGGAGTCGCGGCCCTCGGAGAGGTTGCGCCAGAACTCGTCGAGGGTGTCGGCGCCGGGATAGCGACCGCTGATGCCGATGACGGCGATCGGATCGTCGTCGGGGGAGACGGGAACCGGCCCCGGGGCGGGGGGAGTTGCCGCCTGGTCGACCGGCGGGTGTTCGTGAGTGATCCGGGGTTCTGTGGCGGCTCGGGTTTCCGGGGCGGACAAGGGGTTCGAAGGGGTTGGGGCTTCCGAGGCCGTCCGGGGTTCCTCGGGGAACAGCCGGGCCACCGCGTCCGCGTGCTCCGCGAGCACATGGTCCGCCAGCTCGTCGACCGTCCGGCACTCGAAGAACACCGTCCCACGCAGCCCCGGGAAGTCCTTGCCCAGCAGGGAGTTGGACTCCATGACGAGGACCGAGTCGAGCCCGTAGTCGTCCAGGGGTACGCGGCTGTCGAGCCGGCCCGTGGACAGTTTGAGCACTCCGGCGAGAACCCCGCGCAGATGCTCGACGAGACGCTCCCGGCGAACGGCGCCGGAGGCGGGGGTGGCGGTGCCGGTGCCAGGAGCGGAGACCGGCGTGGGAGCCGAACCCGTGCGCTCCCCCTCGGCCGTCGGCGCGGCGGCCCTCGCCTGGGCCCCACCGCCCGTCACACCGGCCAACGCCCCGTCCAGCACCCCCGGTTCACCCCACGCCGGCACCACCCACGGCACCCCGGCCGCCAGCGAACGCCGCAGCAGCTCGACCCCCTGCCCCGCCTCCAGCGCCCGCATCCCGCTGCGCCGCGTGTACGCCGCCAACTCCTCCTCCCGCACCATCCCGTCCACCCCGCCGACCGCCCACAGCGGCCAGGCCAGCGAGACCCCACCCCGCCGCGTGGTGTACACGTCCGCGAACCGGTTGGCGGTCGCGTAACTGACCGCCCCGAAGTCCCCCACGAGCGAGGACACGGACGAGAACACGACGAACAGGTCGAGAGCGTCCCCCCGCGTCAACTCGTCCAGATGCACCAGCCCATGCGTCTTCGCGGCCAACACCTGGGCGAACCGCTCCCGATCCCCGTCGGCCCGCCCCTCGTCGGCGACCCCGGCGAGATGGAACACCCCGTGCAGCACCCCGAACCGCTCCCGGGCCACCCCCAACGCGGCCTCCAACTCAGCCGAGTCCGCCACATCGGCCCGCACCGCGAGCACCTCGACCCCGAGCGACGCATGCCACGCCCGCGTCTCCGCATCCGGCTCGGAACGGCCGACCAGCACCAGCCGGGCGGCGTACTCCGACGCCAGATGCTCGACGAGCACCCGCCCGATGGCACCCCCGCCCCCGGTGACGACATACATC
>NZ_LIRL01000007.1 GCF_001419795.1 Streptomyces niveiscabiei | reverse complement strand
CCACCACATCGTGTTCGACGGCGTCTCCATCGCCGCGTTCCTGCGCGAACTCACCGCCGGTTACCGCGAGGCGCGAGCCGGACGCTGGCCCGGCGCGGCCCCCGTCGAGGCGACCTTCGCCGAGTTCACCGCCTGGCAGCGCGACCTCCTCGCGGGCCCCGAGGGCGACCGGCTGCGCGCCTACTGGCTGCGCCGCCTCGACGCGGCCACGGAGCCCCTCGCCCTGCCCTACGACCGCCCGCGCCCGCAGGTCCCCGGCTACCGGGGTGCCGCCGTCGAGGGCCGGATGGACGCCGAACTTGTCGACCTGGCACGGCGGTTCGCCGCCGAGAAGCGCACCTCGCTGTTCGCCGTCCTGCTCTCCGGCTACTTCACCCTGCTCCACCGCTACACCCAGCAGCGCGGCATCCGCGTCGGCACCCCGGCCGCCGGACGCCCGTCCGCGAGGTTCGAGGACACCCTCGGCTACTTCATGAACATGGTGGTCCTCCAGGCCGACGTGGACCCGGAGAACGACTTCGGCACCCTCGCAGGCCAGGTGCACCGCACGGTCCTGGAAGCCCTGGAACACGCCCACCTCCCGCTGATCACCCTCGCGGAGACCCTGCGCCAGGCGGGCCGCACCGACACCGCCGACCTCTTCCGGACCGCGTTCTACTTCCAGAACTGGGTGGAGCCCGGCGACCGCGACCCGGTGCGCGAGGTGTTCCACGGGGTGCACCAGGAAGGCGAGTTCGACGTCACCCTGGAGGTCGTCGAGGGCGCCGCCGACTGCGCGTACACCCTCAAGTACGACCCCGACCTCTTCGACGAGGCCACCGTGCGCCGCCTCGGCGAGCACTTCCTCGCCCTGCTGCGGTCCGCGCTCACCGAACCCGCCCGCCCCGTCGGCAGGTTGCCGCTCCTGACCGGCGACGAACGGCGGCAGATCGAGCGGCAGTGGGAGCAGGCACGCCGCCCCTACCCGCGTGAACGGACCCTCCCCGACCTCGTCGAGGAGCAGGCCGCTCGCCGCCCTGACGCCCTCGCCGTCACCAGCGACATCGAGCCCCTGACGTACCGTCAACTGACTGAGAAGATCGACCGGTTGGCCGGACACCTGAGGGCGGAGGGCGTACGGCCCGGCCGCGCCGTCGGCGTCCTCGTCGAGCGGGGCCACCTGCCCGTCGCGCTGCTCGCGGTGCTGAAGGCGGGCGGGAGTTACGTCCCCCTCGACCCCACCTTCCCGGTGGACAGGCTGAGTTACATGGCCGAGGACGCCGGACTCCACCTCGTCCTCACCACCGCCACGGCCGAGAGCGCGCTCGGCGGGATCACCGTACCGAGGCTCCGGGTCGACCAGCTCACCGGGCGGGCCGACATCCCGGGGCGGGCCGCCGGGCCCGACGACACGGCGTACACCATCTACACGTCCGGATCCACCGGGCGCCCCAAGGGAGTCGCCGTACCGCACCGGGCGCTCGTCAACTTCCTCGTCTCCATGAAGGACGAGCCCGGGTTCGGGCAGGACGACACGCTGCTCGCGCTGACGACCGTGTGCTTCGACATCGCGGCGCTGGAGCTGTACCTGCCGCTGATCACCGGCGGGCGGGTCGACATCGCGCCCGCCGACGTCGCCAAGGACGGCGTCAAACTCCGCCGCCACCTGGAGAGGTGCGGCGCGACCGCTATGCAGGCGACGCCGAGCACCTGGAAGATGCTCCTCGCCACGGGGTGGGCCGGCGACCCGTCGCTCACCGCGCTGTGCGGGGGAGAGGCGCTCGACCAGGACACCGCCGACGCCCTGGTCGAGCGCACTCGCACCGCCTGGAACCTCTACGGCCCCACGGAGACGACCATCTGGTCCGCCGTCGGCCGTCTCACCCCCGGCGGCCCGGTCACCCTCGGGCGGGCCGTCGCCAACACGCAGCTCCTCGTCCTCGACGCGCACGGCCAGCAGGTCCCGCCCGGCGTCCCCGGCGAACTCCACATCGGCGGCGACGGATTGGCGACCGGATACGTCAACCGCCCCGACCTCACCGCCGAACGCTTCGTCCCCAACCTCATCGCCCCCGACCTCTCCCCGCGCCTCTACCGCACCGGCGACCTCGTCCGCGCCCTGCCCGACGGCACGCTCGCATACCTCGGCCGCGCGGACACCCAGGTCAAGGTGCGCGGCTACCGCGTCGAGACCGGCGAAGTCGAGGCGGCCATGCGGAGGTTGGCCGGGGTCACCGAGGCCGTCGTCGTACCGGCCGCAGCCGCGGGCGGCAACGGGGTCATGCTGCGCGGCTTCTACACCGGGACCGGGGAGCCGGTCGACCCGGCGCCGCTGGGCGCCTGGCTGCCCGAGTACATGGTCCCCGATGTGCTGGTCCCGCTGCGGGAGTTCCCGCAGACACTCAACGCCAAGACGGACCGCGTACGGCTCGGATCGGCCCCCCTCGACGAACTGCGCGCGGCGTACGGCGAGTCGGGCACAGCGCGAGCTGTAGCCGTACCGGACAGCCCTCTTGTCGGCGAACTGGCCCGCCTCGTCGCCGAGGTCGCCGAAGTCGCCGAGGACCGCGTCCCGAAGGACCGCCCGCTCGGTGAACTCGGCCTGAACTCCGTCGGGTTCACGACGCTCAGCACCCGCATCGGCACCGTGCTCGGCGTCGAGGTCTACCCGACCGCCTTCTACCAGTACCCGACCGTCACCGGCATGGCCGCCCATCTCCTGCACGCACACCCGGAGTTGCGCGCCCGCTTCGGGGCCCAGACCTCGGCCGCCCAGGCGGCCCCCGTCGAGGCCGCCCGGACCGAGAACAGCGCCGGGATCGCCGTCGTCGGCATGGCCGGACGCCTCCCCCGATCCCCCGACCTGGACGCCTTCTGGCAACACCTCGCCGACGGCGACGACTTGATCCAGGAGATCCCCGCCGACCGCTGGGACTGGCGTGCCGCCGAAGGGTCCCGCTCCCGCTGGGGCGGGTTCGTCCCGGACGTCGACCGGTTCGACGCGAAGTTCTTCGGAATCTCGCCGCGCGAAGCCAGGCTCATGGACCCGCAGCAGCGGTTGGTCCTCGAAACCGTGTGGACGGCGCTGGAGGATGCCGCGATCCGGCCCTCCGAACTCGCCGGGCGCCGCGTCGGCGTCTTTCTCGGCGTCACCAACTCCGACTACCTGGAGGTCCAGCGCGCCGCCGGACAGGAGACCGACGGCCACACCATCACCGGCGCCGCCCTGTCCATCATCCCCAACCGCGTCTCCTACCTCCTCGACCTGCGCGGGCCCAGCGTTGCCGTCGACACCGCCTGCTCCAGCTCCCTCACCGCGATCCACCAGGCGGTCTCGGCGCTGCGCGACGGCTCCTGCGACCTCGCCATCGCGGGCGGCGTCAGCCTCATCCTCGACCCGTCCCTGTACGTCGCCCTCAGCAAGAACGAGATGCTCAGTGAGGACGGCCGCTGCAAGGCGTTCGACAGCCGCGCCAACGGATACGTACGCGGCGAGGGCGTAGGAGCCGTCGTCCTCAAGGCAGTTGACGCCGCCGAGCGCGACGGCGACCCCGTCCACGCCGTGATCCGGGGCTCCGCCGTCAACCACGGCGGACGCACCAACTCCCTCACCGCGCCCAGCCCCGACGCCCAGGCCGAGGTCATCACCCGCGCCCACCGCAGCGCCGGGACCGACCCGGCAGCCGTCGGCTACATCGAGGCCCACGGCACCGGCACCGCGCTCGGCGACCCCATCGAGGTGACCGGACTCCGCACCGCCTTCACGCAGTTGTACGAGGACGCCGGGCGCCCGCTGCCCGCCGTACCGACGGTCGGCCTCGGGTCGGTCAAGAGCAACGTGGGACACCTGGAGGGCGCCGCCGGGATGGCGGGGCTGTTCAAGGTGGTCCTCGCGATGCGGCACGAGATGATCCCGGCGAGCCTGCACGTCGTCGAGGAGAACCGCTATCTCGACCTGGACGGGGGGCCGTTCAGGATCGTCACCGAGCCGACCCCCTGGGAGCGCGCCGGGTCGCTGCCGCGCCGGGCCGGACTCAGCTCCTTCGGGTTCGGCGGGGCGGGAGCCCATCTGGTGCTGGAAGAGGCGCCGTTGGAGGCTGCGGGCGCCGATGAGGGCGGGCCGGTGCTGCTGGTCCTCTCCGCGCACAGCAAGACGGCACTGACCGCGTACGCCGGACGGCTCGCCGCGCACCTGCGCGAGGGCCGCACGTCGCTCGCGGACGTCGCCCACACACTCCGGGTCGGCCGTGAACCCATGCCGCAGCGGCTCGCGTTCGTCGCCGGCGACCGGGCGGAGGCGCTCGCCGCGCTCGACGCGTTCGCCGCCGGGGAACCGGTGGGGCACAGCGGCCGGGCAGGGAAGGGGCGTGCGCAGAGCGCGTCCTGGCTGCGGTACCTGGACTCGCTGATCGCCGAGCACGAGCTCGAAGCGCTCGCCGAACTCTGGGTGGAGGGCGAGGAGTTCGACTGGTCAGGGCTCGCCGACAGGGCTCGCCGGGTGCGGATTCCCACGTACGTGTTCGACCGGGCCCGGCACTGGGTGGAGAGCGGCGCCGCCGCAACAGTGGCGCATCCCCTCCTCGATACCGTCGACCCCGGCGAGTGCGCCAAGCGCCTCACCGGAAACGAGTTCTACCTCCGCGACCACCTCGCCGACGGGACCCCGATCCTGCCGGGCGTCGTCCTGCTGGAGATGGCCCGCGCCGCCGCCGAACTCACACGCGGCGACGGGCAGTTGGCCAAGCGGGTCGAGGACGTCACCTGGGCCGCGCCCATCCGTACCGGCACGGGAGACGTCACCGTACGGATCAAGCTCGACCGGCAGCCGGGGCGCACCGGGTTCGAGGTGCTCACCGGGGGCGGACGGCCGCATGCCACCGGTACGGTCGTCACCGCAGCGCAGGGGGAGCGGCGGACGCTGGATCTCGGCGCGGTGGAGGGGCGTTGCTCCGGGCGGACCACCGGGGCCGAGTACTACCGGCGCGTCGACGCGACCGGGTTCCACTACGGTCCCTCCTTCCAGGTCGTCGAGTGGCTCGCGACCGGCGACCGGGAGGCCCTCGCACGGCTCGTCACCCCCGCTCACCTGCGGGAAGACGCCGGAGACTATCGGTTCCACCCCGCGCTGATGGACGCGGCCCTCCAGACCGCCGGAAGCATCGCCACGGGCGAGGACGATCCCGCCGCGCCCGCGCATCTGCCGTACTCGGTGGGGGCCGTCGAGCTGCTCGCCGAGCGGCTGCCGGAGAGCGGGCATGCGCATGCCCGGCGTACCGACGACGGCTCGACGCCCGGCGTGAGGGTCTTCGACATCCTGGTGACGGACGACGACGGGGTGGTGGCCGCCCGGATCGAGCGGTTCACCCTGCGGGCGCTGCCCTCCGCGAAGAGCGGAGACGAGCCGTTGGTCGCCTTCGAGCCGTACTGGCGGGAGAGCGCACCGGCGCCGGCCGCGCCGCCCAGGACCGTGCTGCTGGTCGACGGGGCCCGGCGGGGGATCGGGGCGCGGGTCGCGGAGCGGACCGGGGCCCGGGTCGTCAGCGTCGAGCCCGGTGCCGGGTTCGAGCCGTCGGAGTTGGCCGGGCCCGTCGGGATCGTCCATCTGGCGGGTGACGGGTTCCATGAGGCGCTCGCGCTGTGCCGGGCGTGGATCTCGCGCAGCGGTGGGGAGGCCCGGTATCTGTACGTCCACCCCGAGGGCGCGCCTGAGCATGCCGCGATCAGCGGGCTGGCGCGGGCCGTGCGGGGGGAGTATCCGGGGCTGCGGATGAGTGCGGTGGCGTGCCCTGCGGACGCCGACCTCGTGGCGGTCATCGCCGCCGAACTGGGCTGTGCCGAGGCGCCTGTCGAGGTTCGTGCGGACGGTGTACGGCGGCTCGTCGGCGCGTGGCGCCCGGCGGAGCTTCCCGTTGCGGGCTCCGGGGTGTTCGCCGCGCCCGGCGCGCACATCGTCACCGGAGGGACCGGGGGGATCGGGCTGCACCTCACCGAGCGGCTCGCCGCGCACGGTGCGGACATCGTCCTCGCCTCCCGGAACCAGCCTTCGGCCGAGGTCGTGGAGCGGGTGGCCCGGCTCGCGGGTACGGGGGCGCGGATTCTGCACGTCGCCGCCGACGTCACCCGGCGCGAGGATGTCGCCGCGCTGGTCCACGCCGCCCGCGAGCACTCCGGGCGGATCGCCGGGGTGCTGCACGCGGCCGGAGTGCTGCGGGACGGGTTCGTGCTGTGCAAGAACCGGGACGAGGCCGATGCCGTGATCGCCCCCAAGATGCTGGGCGTTCGGTGGCTGGACGAGGAGACCCGGGAAGAAGAACTGGAGTACTTCGCCGCGTTCTCCTCGACCGCCGCCGCGTTGAGCAGCGTCGGGCAGTCCGACTACTCCTACGCCAATGCCTACCTCGATCACTTCGTCCTGGGGCGCGAGCAACTCCGCGCCCGGGGCGAGCGGTTCGGGCTGAGTCTCTCCGTCAACTGGCCCTTGTGGCGGGACGGCGGGATGACCATGGACACGGCCGCCCAGCAGGCCATGCGGCGGGAGTTGGGGTTCGGGCCGCTGGCCACCGGGGTCGCGCTCGACGGGCTTGAGCGGGCGTTGGGGGGTGCCGCGCCTCGGCTGCTGCTCGCTGCCGGGGATGCCGGGGTCATCCAACGGGCGCTGGAGAGTGAGCATGCGGCGCCGCGCGGGGGGTCGGCCGATGCCGGTCGCCGGGCTGCTGATGTCGGGGGTGCCGCGCTTCAGGAGGTGGCTGAGGGGTTCTTGCGTGAACTGCTCGCCGGTGAGCTGAAGATGCCGGTGGAGGAGATCGATTCCGATGAGCAGTTCGATCGGTACGGGATCGACTCGCTGTTGGTGTTGAGCCTGACCCGGGAACTGGAGGCACGGTTCGGGGAGTTGTCGAAGACGCTGTTCTTCGAGTACTTCACGGTGGCCGAGTTGGCGGGGTACTTCGTGGAGCAACACGGGGAGAAGCTCGCGGAGTTGGTGGAGGGCCCGGCTCCGGCTTCGGCTGCGGACTCGGTGGTCGAGGAGCCGGTGGCGGACGCCGGTTCGGGAGAGGCCCGGTCCGCCGTGCCGGCGAGCGTGTCCGACGACGACATCGTCATCATCGGCGTCAGCGGTCGCTACCCCGGCGCCGACGACCTAAGGGAGTTCTGGCGCAACCTCCGAGAAGGCGTCGACTCCGTCGAGGAGATCCCCGGCGACCGCTGGGACCACGCCCGGTGGTTCGACCCCGACCGTGACGCCGTCGGCAAGTCCTACTCCAAGTGGGGCGGGTTCCTGCGGGACGTCGACCGGTTCGACCCCCTGTTCTTCCGGATGTCCCAGGTCGAGGCCGAACACATCGACCCCCAGGAGCGCATTTTCCTGGAGACCGTCTGGCACCTCCTGGAGGACGCCGGAGTCACCCGCTCCGCGCTCGCCGGCAGCCGTACCGGTGTGTTCGTCGGCATGATGTACGGCCACTACCAGCTGTACGGCGTCGAAGAGGCGCTGCGCGGTGAAGGGGCCGCGACCTCCTCGTCGTACGCGTCCGTCGCGAACCGTGTCTCGTACTTCTTCGACCTCGACGGGCCCAGCGTCGGCCTGGACACCATGTGTTCGTCCTCCCTCACAGCGATGCACCTCGCCGCGCAGGCGATCCGGGCCGGGGACTGCGACACGGCCGTCGCGGGCGGCGTCAACATCTCCAGCCATCCGCTCAAGTACCTCCAGCTCAGCCGGGGCGGGTTCCTGTCCACGGACGGGCGGTGCCGGAGCTTCGGCGCGGACGGCGACGGCTACGTGCCCGCCGAGGGTGCCGGGGCCGTGCTGCTCAAGCGGCGGTCCGCCGCCGAGTGTGACGGGGACCGGATCCTCGCCGTCGTCAAGGCGTCCGCCGTCAACCACGGTGGCGCGGGCAAGGGGTTCAGCGTGCCCAACGCCCGTGCGCAGGGCGACCTGATCGGTACGGCGCTCGAACGGGCGGGGTGGACTGCCGCCGACCTCGACTACATCGAGGCCCACGGCACCGGGACATCTCTCGGCGATCCCATCGAAGTCACCGGCCTGCTGCGGGCGTTCGGCGGCCAGGACCTCGGCGGGCGGAAGATCCCGATCGGCTCGGTCAAGTCCAACATCGGTCACGCGGAGTCGGCTGCCGGGATGGCCGCCGTCACCAAGGTGCTGCTCCAGCTCCGGCACGGCCAACTCGCTCCCTCGCTGCACGCCGACCCGCTCAATCCCAACATCGACTTCGAGTCGGCGCCCCTGCGCGTTCAGCGCGACCTCACCGAATGGGCGCCTCGCGTCGACGCGGGCGGGCGTCCCCTGCCGCGCACGGCTGCTGTGAGTGCCTTTGGTGCGGGCGGGTCCAACGCCCATGTCCTGTTGGAGGAGTACGTGCCGGCCCACCCCCGACCGAACCCGCAGGCCGTCACTCCGTACGTGTGCACCCTGTCAGCCCGCGATGCCGATCAACTCGGTGCGTACGCCGCCGACTTGGCGGACTTCCTCCGCGCCGACGGCAAGGACACGCATCCGGCGTCCCTCGCGTACACCCTTCAGACGGGGCGCGAGGCCATGGCCCACCGGGTCGCCGTGGTGTACGAGGACCGTGCCGAACTCCTGGGGCGGCTGGACGCGTTCGTGAAGGAGGACGCCGAGATTCCGGGCGTCTGGACCGGAGTCGTGCGGCGTAACGCGCGGGGTGCTGCCGCGTCCGGTTCGGAACCCCGTGCGCTGGCTGCCGCTTGGGCCGCCGGTGAGGTTGTGGACTGGCGTGTGCTGTACGAAGTGCCGCCGCCGCGTGTGGAGTTGCCGGGGTACCCGTTCGCGGGGGTGCGGTGCTGGTACGGGTCGGCTGTGACCGAGGCCCCCGAAGTGGTCAGGGTCAAGGAGGAGTTCACCCTCACGTCCGCAACCCCTGTCGTCGCCGGGCACCGCGTGGCGGGCCGGCTCCTGCTGCCCGCCCTCGCCTATGTCGACCTCGTCCACCAGGCGTTCCGCAAGCAGGGGTTCGCGTACGACAGCCTGGAGCTGCGCGATCTGACCGTCCTGCGTCCCTTGGCGGTCACCGCCGAATCCCCCGTCCGGATCACCCTGGATGCCGAGCGGTCCGCCCCGGACCGGTGGACGATCCATATCGCCGAGCAGAGCGGACAGGCTTACGCCACCGCCGAGTTGGTGTCGACGGAGGCTGTGAGGTTCCCTGAGGCTCAGCCCCCTGCCGTTCCGTCGCCGTCGGCCGTCGGCCAGGACCTTGGCGCCGTGTACGACCGGGACGCCGGACTCGGGCAGGTCTACAGCGGGGCCGTGCGGGCCGGAGGGCAAGTCTGGCGGGACGAGGAGCAGTTGATCGCCGAGCTGACCCCACCGCCGGGTGCCGCCGGCAGTGGGCACCTCTTCCATCCCGGGCTGATGCTCGGTGGCGCGGTGGCGGCGGGTGCGTTGCTGGCGGACGTGGCCGAGGGCGGGTTCTTCCTGCCGATGTACGTGGAGTCGTTCCGTGCGGCGGCTCCGCTCAACGGTGCTTGTACGGCACGGGTGTTGCGGTCCTCGGTGAGCCGTCGCGACGAGATCGCCCGCATCACCGTCGAGTTCCTGTCCGGTGACGGGCGCAAGATCGCCGAACTGCGGGGCATGGCCAGCAAGTTGATCCGCTCCGAGGCGCCGCGTCCGACGGGCGTGCCGACTGGCGGGACGTCGCTCACGGTCACCGAGGATCGCGTACGGCGGCTGATCGCGGACGCGTTGAACCGGGACGCCGGGGAGCTGGAACCCACCGTCGGCTACTACGAGTTGGGCATCGACTCGGTCAGCGTGCTGGAACTGGTCGGGCAGTTGGAGCGGGAACTCGGCAAGAGCCTGCCGCCCACGCTGTTGTTCGAGTACACGACCATCCGGGACCTCGCGGCATACCTGGACGAGCACCATCCCGTCGCCGCGCAGCCCCCGGCCGGGACGCGGCTGCTCACCAAGGAGTGGGAGCCCGCCGCCGCAGGCCCTCGAGGCCAACTGCCCAGCCCTGTAGCCCTCCTGGCCACCCCCGGCTCGCGCGCCCTCGCCGATCGCCTCGCCCGTGAACTGCCGGACGCCGAGGTCGTCACCGACCTGTCCGCCCACCCCGACCGCTTCCGTGCCTGCGTCGACCTGACCGGCTGCGCGCACACCGGACCGGTCGGCGGGCGCTCGTACGGCGGCGACGCCTGGCTGCCGTGGCTCCAGCGCCTCGTGTCTCGCGCCTCGGCCGCCGAACCGGTCGTGCTGCTCGGTGTCACCCGGGGGTTGGAGGGCGGCGAGCGGATCGACCTCGCGGGCGCCGAGCGCGCCGGGCTGTACCGGATGCTCCAGAGCGAGTACGCCAACGTCCGTTCCCGGCACGTCGACCTGGACCCGCTGGACGACGACGTGACCGCCGTCCGGCAGCTCGTCGCCGAACTCGCCGACGCCGGAGAGGAACCGGAGGTCCGCCACCGCGCCGGGCAGCGGCAGCGGGCGGTGTTGCGGGAGAACCCCGGAGTCGGCGGACTGCCGCCCTTCAGCGGGGAGTTCGGGGCCGACGAGGCGTTGTTCATCACCGGCGGGACCGGCGGTCTGGGGCTCGCCTTCGCCCGGTATGCCGTACAGCACTGGGGAGTTCGGCGGCTCGTGCTGATCGGGCGGAGCCGGTTCCCCGACCGTGCGGAGTGGGAGGCCCGGCGCGGTGACGACGCCAGGTTCGAGGCGCTGCTCGGGCTGGAGCGGGCCGGGGCGGACGTGCGAGTGGTGTCCCTGCCGCTGGACGGTTCGGCGTCGGGGCAACTGGAGCGTGTCGTACGGGAGTCGGGGGCCGTCGGCGGTGTCATCCACTGTGCCGGGGTCGCCGACCGGGAGAACCTCGCCTTCGTCGGCAAGCCCGGGGACGCCGTCGGGGCCGTCGTGACGCCCAAGGTCGCCGGGCTCGATGCCCTGGTGGCCGCCTTCGCCGGGCATTCGTTGCGGTTCTTCGCGATCTGCTCGTCCGTCGCCGCCGCCGTGCCGAGCGCGGCTGTCGGGCAGAGCGACTACGCCATGGCCAATGCCTATCAGGACTACCTCGCCGCCGCTCGGCCGCACGGGCTGCCGCTGCTCAGTGTGCAGTGGCCGTCGTGGAGCGGGGTCGGGATGGGGGACGAGAACCCCGGGCCCGCCTATCTTCGCACCGGGCTCGGGAGTGTGACCGAGGCCGAGGGGACGGCTCTGCTGGATCACTTGCTGCGCCGGGGCGCCGGGCCTGTCGTGCTGCCTGCCGTGGTCCACGACGCCGACTGGAGCCCCGAGTTGCTGACGGGGCGCCGTATCGGGGCGGAGCGGGCTGAGGTGGTCGTACGGAAGCCGGTCGGTGCTGGGAAGCCGGTCGTGGTCGAGCCGGTCGGGGGTGAGGCCGTCGAGGCCGCCGGTTCCTGGCTTCTCGGGCTGATCGCCGAGCAGTTGCACTTCGACGCCGGTCAACTCGCCGTCGACGTACCGATCGAGGACTTCGGGACCGACTCGATCGTGATGGTGCAGCTGCTGCGGAAGGTCGGGGGACGGCTGGGGGTGGAGGTCGATCCGACGGCGTTCATCGAGCATCCGACGGTCGAAGGGTTCGTGGGGTGGCTGGCGGCGGAGCATCCCGGGGAGTTCGCGGCGGCGTTCGCGGGCGAGGGAGGGGCTGAAGACGCGGGCCCTTTTGAGCCCGGGCCCGCTGCGGAGGCTCGGCCCGTTGATGAACGGGCGCCGCACGACACCCGGCCCCGCGATGGCGGCATGGCAGCGGTGCCGGTGGCCCAGCACGACGCCGTCGATCCTGTGCCGCCCGTACGTCACGACACCCGCCCCCACGACATCGCCGTCATCGGCATGTCCGGCCGCTTCCCCGGTGCACCCGACCTCGACGCGTACTGGAAGCTGCTGAGCGAAGGGCGTTCGGCCATCTCCCCTGTCCCGCCCGCGCGTTGGGGCGGTGACGGGAGTCTCGTCGCCGGGCTCGTCGAGCGGGACGGGTTCGATCCCGCGTACTTCCTGCTGTCCGACGAGGACGCCGAGGCGATGGACCCGCAGGCGCTGGTCCTCCTGGAGGAGACGCTGTTCGCGCTCGCGGACGCCGGGTACGCGCCCGCCGACGTCAAGGGGCAGGAGGTCGGTGTGTACGTCGGTGCCCGCAGCCGGCATCTCCCCGACGACGAGACGCTCAGCCGGACCCGGAACCCGATCGTCGCCGTCGGCCAGAACTACCTCGCCGCCAACGTGTCCCGCTTCTTCGACCTGCGCGGACCCAGCGTCGTCGTCGACACCGCGTGCTCCTCGGCCCTCGTCGCCCTGCACTCCGCCGCGCAGGCGCTGCGCGACGGCGACGCGGAGGCGGCCGTGGTCGGCGGGGTGACGCTCCTCGCGGACGACGCCGGGCACCGACTCTTCGACCAGCGCGGGGTGTTGAGCCCCGAACCCGCGTTCCACGCCTTCGACCGGCGCGCGCGGGGGACCGTGCTCGCGGAGGGCGCCGGGGTCGTCGTACTGAAGCCGCTGGACCGGGCCCTCGCCGACGGGGACCGGGTGCAGGCGGTGCTGAAGGGGATCGCCGTCAACAACGACGGGCGTACGGCCGGGCCCGCTTCGCCGAACCCGGTCGCTCAACGGGCCGTGATGGCCAAGGCGTTGGCGCGCAGCGGGAAGCGGGCCGAGGACGTCACGCACATCGAGACCAACGCGGCCGGGTCCGCCGTGCACGACCTCGTCGAACTCAAGGCGATCCAGGCCGTGTACCGGGACGGTTCGCGGGCCGCGTGCAGCCTCGGGTCCGTGAAGCCGAACATCGGGCATCCGCAGTGCGCCGAGGGGATCGCCGGACTTATCAAGGTCGTCCTGATGCTGCGGGAACGGCAGTTGGTGCCGTTCCTGTCGGGGCAGGAGCCGCCGGAGCACTTCGACTTCGCGGCCACGCCGTTCATGTTCGCGCGGGAGACGCGGAGTTGGCCTCACGCGCCGCTCGTCGCCGCCGTGAGCTGCTTCGCCGACGGGGGGACCAACGCGCATGCGGTGGTGGAGGGTTGGAGCGGTCCGGGAGGCGGACGGGCCGCGTTGAAGCGGCCTGAGCTGGCGCGGCGGATGCTGCCGGGGGCGGATGCCGGGGGAGGACGGCCGAGCGACCACGCAGGAGAGCGGCAAGCCGCTGGCACAGCGGATCGGCAAGCCGCCGTCGCGCAAGCCCGGAAAGCCGTGCGCTCGCATGAGCCCGGCCCCGTGTCCGGCCCCGTACCCGTCGCCGTGATCGGCCTCGCCGGCCGCTATCCCGGCGCCGACGACGTGACCGCCTTCTGGCGCAACCTCGTCGAGGGCCACGACGCCGTCACCGAGATCCCGGCGGACCGCTGGGAGTGGCGTGCGGAGCGGACCGCGTCCCGCTGGGGCGGGTTCGTCTCCGACGCCGACCGGTTCGACGCGGAGTTCTTCCGGATCCCCCGCGCCGAGGCGGAGATCACCGACCCGCAGGAGCGGCTGTTCCTCCAGACCTGCTGGGCGGCGATCGAGGACGCGGGCTACACCCCCGCCACCCTGGTCGAGCCCCGGGGCCCCGAACGGCGGCGCGCGGTGGGCGTGTTCGCCGGGGCGATGCACAAGGACTACGCCCTGATCGGCGCCCAGGCGGCGGAGGCCGACGGCAAGCGGCTCCCCGTCAGCCTCAACCAGGGCATGATCGCCAACCGCGTCTCGTACGTCGGCGACTTCCACGGCCCGAGCATGGCCGTCGACTCCCTCTGCTCGGCCTCCCTCACGACCGTGCACCTCGCGGTCGAGAGCATCGCCCGGGGTGAGAGCGAGGTCGCGATCGCGGGCGGTGTGAACCTGTCGCTGCACCCCGCGAAGTACCACACGTACGGCGCCGTCGACATGCACTCCACCACCGGCCGCTCCCGCTCCTTCGGTGCGGACGCCGACGGCTGGGTCTCCTCCGAGGGCGTCGGCGCCGTCGTCCTGAAGCCCCTGGACGCGGCCGAGCGGGACGGCGACCACGTGTACGCCGTGATCCGCTCGACCGCCGTCAGCCACGTCGGTGCCGGCAGCGGCGTCACCGTACCGAGCCCGGTCGCCCAGGCCGCCGTGGTCTCCGACGCGCTGGACAAGGCGGGCATCGACGCCCGCACGATCGGCTGCGTCGAGGCGCACGGCACGGGCACGAAACTCGGCGACCCGATCGAACTCCAGGGCCTGGTACGGGCGTTCCGCCGCCACACCGGCGACACCGGGTTCTGCGCGCTCGGCTCGGTCAAGTCCAACATCGGGCACGCCGAGTCGGCGGGCGGCGTCGCCGGGCTCACCAAAGCGGTCCTGCAACTCCACCACCGCACCCTGGTGCCGACGCTGCACTCCGAGACCGCGAACCCGCTACTGAGCCTGGACGACACGCCGTTCAGGCTCCAGCACGACGTACGGCCGTGGCCCGAGCCCGAGTCGGGGACTCCCCGGCGCGCGGGGATCAGCTCGTACGGCGCCACCGGGTCGCACGCCCATGTCGTGCTGGAGGAGTACACGCCGGATGCCCGACCGGCCTTGTCCGGGCCGCAGATCGTGCCGCTGTCGGCGCGGGACGGGGACAGGCTGCGGGAGGTGGCCGAGCGGCTGCTCGCCTTCCTGGGCGGTGAACGGACGCCGTCCCTCGCGGAGTTGGCCCACACCCTCCAGGTCGGGCGCGTCCCGATGGCGAGCCGGGCCGCGTTCGTCGCCGGGGACCTGGGCGAGTTGCAGCGGGCGCTGGAGAAGTACCTCGCCGGTGGCGCCGGGAATCCCTGGGGCGCTCCGGGAACCCCGCAGGACATCGAACGCTGGCTCGCCGACGGCCGGTTGACCGACCTCGCCGACCACTGGACCGCAGGCGGTGACCTCGACTGGCGGCGCCTGTGGCCCGGTGCGCGCCCGCGCCGGGTGCCGCTGCCGACGTACCCGTTCGCCCGTGAACGGCACTGGCACCCCGGTGCGGACGGGGGCCGATGACCGTGCGGACCGTCTTCATGTTCTCCGGCCAGGGCTCGCAGACCTACCAGATGGGCCGCGAACTCTACGACGAGGAACCGGTGTTCAGGAACGCCCTGGACCGCCTCGACGCCGAACTCGACACCTCCGTCGTCGCCCGCCTCTACGACCCGGCCCGCCGCGTCTCCGAACCCTTCACCGACACGGCGGTCACCCACCCGGCGATCGTCATGGTCGAACTCGCCCTCGCCGAGACCCTCATGGCGTACGGCGTCGTCCCCGACCTCCTTCTCGGCGCCAGCCTCGGCGAGTTCACGGCCGCCGTCCTCGCCGGGGTCCTCGAACCCGGCGACTGCCTGCGCAGGCTCGTCGGCATGGCCCACTCGGCGGGCGAGTCGGCACCCGGCGGCATGCTCGCCGTCCTCACCGACCCGGCCCTGTACCACCAGGACCCGGAACTGCACCGGGAGTTGGAGCTCGCCGCCCACAACTACGACGCCCACTACGTCGTCGCCGGACCCCTGCACGCTCTGGACCGCACCGAGGCGCTCCTCCTGGAACGGGAGATCGCCCACCAGCGCATCCCGGTGGCCCACGCCTTCCACTCCCGCCTGATGGACCCCTCCCGGCACGCCTTCGACGCGGTCTGGGCGGACGCCGAGTTCAAGGCGCCGCGTGTCCCGCTGGTCTCCAGCGCCACCGCCGGGCCGCTCACCGAGGTCAGTGCCGCGCACCTGTGGCGCGTCGCGCGCGAACCCATCGAATTCGCGGCGACCGTAAGGGAGTTGGAGGCGTCGGGGCCGTACCTCTACCTCGACGCCGGACCCTCCGGGACCCTCCACAACTTCGTCCGCGCCAACCTCGCCGCCCGCCCCGGCACGGGCTCCGAGTCGATGGCGCTGCTCACCCCGTTCACCCGTGACACACGGCAGTTGGCCCTCGTGAGGGACCGCGCCCCAGCGAAAGGCGGCAGCAAAGTGAAAGTGTTCGGCTTCCCCGGGCAGGGCTCCCAGGTCAAGGGCATGGGCGCCGACCTCTTCGACGCCTACCCCGACCTCGTCGCCCAGGCCGACGAGATCCTCGGCTACTCCCTGCGCGAGCTGTGCCTCGCCAACCCCGAAGGGCGCCTGAAACGCACCGAGTTCACCCAGCCCGCGCTGTACGCCGTCGAGGCGCTCACCTATCTCCGGCGCAGCGCGGAGGACCCGGTTCCGCCGGACTTCCTCGTCGGGCACAGCCTCGGTGAGTACGCGGCCCTGTTCGCCGCCGGGGTCTTCGACTTCGCCACCGGGCTGCGGCTCGTGGCCCGGCGCGGTGAACTCATGGGCCGCGCCTCGGGCGGAGGCATGGCCGCCGTCCTCGGCCTGGACCTCGACACCGTCCGGTCGGGCCTCTCCGACGCCGGGCTGACCGGCATCGACATCGCCAACCACAACGGCCCCGAGCAGATCGTCCTCGCCGGTCCCGAGGACGAACTCCTGCGCGCCCGCGCCCTGTTCGAGGACCGGGGGGCACAGGTCGTCGTCCTCAACGTCAGCGCGCCCTTCCACTCCCGGTACATGCGCGACGCCGCCGACGAGTTCCGGCGGCTCCTGGACGCGACCGAGTTCCGGGCGCCCCGCATCCCGGTCATCGCGAACGTCGACGCGCGCCCCTACGACGCCGAGCGCATCCGCGAGACGCTCGCCGGGCAGATCGTCGGGCAGGTCAGGTGGGTCGACACCGTACGGCGGCTGATGGCCGGAGGGGACTTCGAGTTCGTCGAGCTGGGGCCGGGGCGGACGCTTCAGAAGATGGTGGCGAAGGTGCGGGCGGGGGTCGCGCCGATGAGTGTGGAGGAGTTGGGAGAGCGCGGGGCGTCAACGCAGCGGCAGACGGCGGGCGTTGAGGCGTCGGCTGGGCCTGTGAGGGGTGTCGCGACGACCACGCTGACCGGGGGAGCGGCGGCACCGGTCGCCGGTCGGCCCGGCGGGGTGTCGGAGCCGGCGCGGGCCCAGGACCCGGCGTACACCGTGGCCCCGGTGACCGCCGCGTCCCCGGCAGCCGCCGAGCGCGCGGCAATCGTCGAGCGCGCGGCTCCCGTCGAGCGTCCGGCAGTCGCCGAGCCCTCAGCCCCCGCCATCAGCCCGGCGT
>NZ_LIRL01000699.1 GCF_001419795.1 Streptomyces niveiscabiei | reverse complement strand
GAGTGGGCGGGATGGGGGCGTGCCAGTCCGGGAACTGCGGGGTGTGGCCCAGGGTCTGCCAGACCGCCTCGGCGACGCGGCGGTGGCCGTCGGCCGTGAGGTGGAGGCGGTCCACGTCCCAGGAGCGGGGGTCCGCGAGGGACGGGGCGCCGTAGAGGTCGACCACCAGCGCGTCGTGCTTCGACGCCAGGTCGTCCACGCAGGCGAACAGCTCCTCCATGCGGGGGCGGAAGCGTTGGAGTACGGGGCCCTCGCGGCCGGGGCTGCGCATCAGGACCAGGTGTTTGCAGCTCGGCGCCAGGCGTTCCACCGCCTCCGTGAGGAGGTCCTTCACGCGGACCATGTCGCACTTCGGGCGGAGCGTGTCGTTCAGGCCGCCGACCAGGGTGACGACGTCGGCGCCCATGCCGGCCGCCACGGGCACCTGCTCCTCGACGATCTGGCCGATGAGCTTGCCGCGAACGGCGAGGTTGGCGTAGCGGAAGCCGGGGGCCTCGGCGGACATGCGGGCCGCGAGGAGGTCGGCCCAGCCTCGGTAGGTGCCGTCGGGGAGGAGGTCCGACATGCCCTCGGTGAAGGAGTCGCCGACCGCGACGAGGCTGCCGTACGGGGGAGTGGGTTGTGTCTGCATGGCGTCAGCGATCGTAACCCCGTGCGATACCGAGCGGTCGGTCACCCCGGTGCCCGGGGCAACCGACCTTGCCGGTGCGGTTCGATGTCGGATCAGCGGATTGTCGTACCGACACCACTCGCCATACCGGCCCGACCCCTCACGCCCGCTGCCCGAACAACTCCCTCAGCACGTCCTCCATCGTCACCATCCCGGCCAGCCGCCCGTCCTCCCCCATCACGGCCGCCAGATGCGTACGACTGCCCCGCATCGCCGTCAGCACATCGTCCAACGGCGTGGCCTCCCGCACGCGCGCGATGGCCCGCAGATCCCGCAACCGGAACGGCATGTCCTTGGGAGACGCGTCGAGCGCGTCCTTGACGTGCAGATAGCCGACGATCCGGCGCCCCTCGTCGACGACGGGGAAGCGGGAGAAGCCGGAAGAGGCGGACAGCGACTCCAGGCCCTCCGGCGTGACCCCCACGCGCGCGTAGACGACGCGTTCCAGCGGCAGGACGACGTCCCGCACCGGACGGCGCCCGAGTTCGAGCGCGTCGTGGAGCCGCTCCTGCGCGCGGTCGTCGATGAGACCGGCCTCCCCGGCGTCCTTGACGATCTGCGCGAGCTCGGCGTCGGAGAAGGTCGCGGTCACCTCGTCCTTGGCCTCGATGCGCAGGAGTTTCAGCAGCGTGTTGGCGAAGGCGTTGATCGTGAAGATGACCGGCCGCAGCGCGCGCGAGAGGGTCACCAGGGGCGGCCCGAGGAGCAGCGCGCTGCGCACGGGTTCGGCGAGGGCGATGTTCTTGGGCACCATCTCGCCGAGCAGCATGTGCAGGTAGGTCGCGAGGACCAGCGCGATGACGAACGACACCGCGTGCCCGGCGCTCTCCGGGACGCCCACCGCGTGGAACACCGGCTCCAGCAGATGCTCGATGGCGGGTTCCGCGACGACACCGAGGACCAGCGTGCACAGCGTGATTCCGAGCTGAGCGGCGGCCATGAGCGCGGAGACGTGCTCCAGCCCCCACAGCACACTGCGCGCGCGCCGGTCACCCTGTTCGGCATACGGCTCGATCTGGGACCGGCGTACGGAGATCAGCGCGAACTCCGCGCCGACGAAGAAGGCGTTGACGACCAGGGTCGCCAGGCCGATCAGCAACTGGATCGCGGTCATCGTCCCTCCTCCGCTTCCTCGTCCTCGTGCGCGGGCGCGTGCAGCAGGACGCGCGCGGCACGGTGCCCGGCGGCGTCGACGACGTCGAGGCGCCACCCGGCGACGTCCAGGCTGTCGCCGACGGCGGGAATGCGCCCCAGCTCGGTCGCCACGAGCCCCGCCAGCGTCTCGTACGGCCCCTCAGGGGCCCTGAGGCCGACGCGGGCGAGCTGATCGGTACGGGCGGCCCCGTCGGCCGAGTAGAGGGCGCGTCCGGCCTTGTCGGTGCCCGCGGGGGCGAGGTCGGGCGTCTCGTGCGGGTCGTGCTCGTCGCGGACCTCGCCGACGACCTCCTCGACGATGTCCTCCAGCGTCGCGACGCCCGCCGTACCGCCGTACTCGTCGATGACGACGGCCATCGTGCGCTTGCCGGAGAGGCGGTCCAGGAGGCGGTCCACCGTCAGGGACTCGGGGACGAGGAGCGGCTCGCGCATGATCTCGGCGACCGACACGCGCGCGCGGCGCTCGGCGGAGACGGCCAGCGCGTCCTTGATGTGGACCGTGCCGACGACCGAGTCGAGGTTGCCGCGGTAGACGGGGAAGCGGGACAGGCCGCTCGCGCGGGTCGCGTTCGCGACGTCCTCGCAGGTCGCCTGCGCCTCCAGGGCCATCACCTGCACGCGCGGGGTCATCACGTTCTCCGCGGACAGGTCGGCCAGGTTCAGCGTCCGCACGAACAGCTCGGCGGTGTCGGCCTCCAGGGCGCCCTCCTTCGCGGAGTGCCGGGCCAGCGCGGCCAGCTCCTGCGGCCCGCGCGCGGCGGCCAGCTCCTCGGTGGGCTCGACGCCGAAGAGGCGCACGATCCGGTTCGCCGTGTTGTTGAGATGCGTGATGAACGGCCGGAACCCGGCGCTGAACCAGCGCTGCGCGTTCCCGACGCTCTTCGCGACCGCCAGCGGCGAGGAGATCGCCCAGTTCTTCGGCACCAGCTCGCCGACGACCATCAGGAACACGGTCGACAGCCCCGTACCGATCACCAGCGCCACCGACCGCGACGCCCCCTCGGACAGCCCGGCCGACTCCAGCGGGCCGGAGAGGAGCTTCGAGATCGACGGCTCGGCCAGCATGCCGACGATCAGGTTCGTGACGGTGATGCCGAGCTGGGCACCGGAGAGCTGGAAGGTCAGGTTCCGTACGGCCTTCAGGGCGCCGGAAGCGCCCCGCTCGCCGCGCTCGACCGCCCGCTCCAGCTCGCTGCGCTCGACGGTGGTCAGCGAGAACTCGGCGGCGACGAAGGCACCGCACGCGAACGACAGCAGGACCGCCACCAGCAGGAGGAGCACTTCGGTCATCGGGTCACCTCCGTCCCATGATCGGGCAGGGCGGGGAGGAACGCGCGATGTCGGGTACCGGGAGATCGGGTACTGGGAGGCTCGCCCATGGGCGGACGCTCACACCTTTCGTCGGAGTCGGAGAATGCACAGTCTCCTCAAGGGTAAAGGATGAGCAAAGCTGCCTGGCTAGGCCAGGGGCTTCACCCACCGCCGCCACTTCTCCTCCGGCGAGTACCCCGCCGCCGCCCAGGCATGGTGCGCCGTCTCGTTGCGCGTCAGCACCATCGCGTCGCCCCGGCGCCCGCCCAGCCGTACGAAGCGCTCCTCGGCGGCGGCCAGCAGCGCCGACCCGATGCCCTGGCGGCGGCGCGCGGGGTCGACGGCGAGGCGGTACAGGTGGCAGCGCCAGCCGTCGAACCCGGCGATCACCGTGCCGACCAGCTCACCGCCGGACTCGGCCAGGATCAGCGCCTCCGGATCGCGGGCGACCAGCCGCTCGACGCCCGCCCGGTCGTCGCTGATGCTCGTCCCCTCGGCGGCGCTCTTCCAGAAGGCCAGCACGGTGTCGAGGTCCTCGGGCGACGCGGCCCTTATGTGCAGATCAGGCATACGGCGATCACAGCACGCCGGGCACCCCCTCGACGGACATTCCAGCATCCGGACGGCCCTGGGCCGCCGGCTCCCGGCCCTGGAGGTCCGCCAGCACCGGCCCGAACGCCTCCATGAACGCCTCCAGGACCGTGAAGTACGTGAACCCGTACCGCTCCCGCAGCGCCCGCACCTTCGCGCCGATCTCCTCCCGCGACCCGATCAGCAGGATCGGCAGCGCGAGCGCCCGCTCGGCGGTGAGCCCCGGTATGCGCTCCAGCAGCGGCTGGACGGCGCCCTCCGGGTCGTCCGTGACGACGACCTGCTGCACCAGCAGGTTCCGCTCCGCCGGTTCCTCGCGCCCGGACGCCAACTCCTCGTACCTCGCCACCCGTTCGTCGAGTTCCTCCGGCGACAGGGGCGTTATCTGCCCCGTCGCGCTCCCCTCGACCACGCGCGCGCCCGCGAAGGCGACGACGTCCGCCTGCTCCGCCGCCAGCCGCAGCATGCGGTTCCCGTTGCCGCCGATCAGCAACGGGACCTGTACGCCGCCGTCCTGACGCTTCTTCAACTCCTCCACCGTGCGCCCCAGATGGCTCACCCGCTCGCCCGGCGAGCCCCACGGGAGGCCCGCCTCCTCGTGCTCCGCCTCCACGTACCCGGCGCCCAGGCCCAGTTCGAGCCGGCCGCCGGTCAGCGCGGCCGTCGTCGCCACCTCGCGGGCCAGCAGCACCGGGTTCCAGAAGCCGGTGTTGAGGACGAACGTGCCCACCCGGGGCCGCGTCGTCGACTCCGCCGCCGCGACCAGCGACGGGAACGGCGCCGGCATCCCCAGGTGGTCCGGGACCAGCAGCACGTCGTACCCCAGCTCCTCGGCGCGGCGGCACTTGGCCCGCCACGCGTCGAGCGGAGTGGGTTCCAGCAGGTTGACCCCGAAACGGAACGGACGCGTCATGAACTCCCCCTGTTCGAAAGCGACTTGTTCGTGCACACAAGCTGCAAACAAGTTGTCGTCAAGCGACCTGAACGGTCATCCGCATCCCATCATTCGTGCGCGATCGCCGCCAGTACGTTCATCCGAGACGCCCGCAGCGCCGGCAGCAGCGCCGCCACCACCCCGACCACCGCCG
>NZ_LIRL01000698.1 GCF_001419795.1 Streptomyces niveiscabiei | reverse complement strand
CGGTGGTGATCGGAGGGGGTGGGGCGGTGGTCGTGTGGGCGCGAGGTGGGTTTCGGGCCGGGATACCTTGGGGGTGTGATGGACGTGCGGCGCGGGGACGCGCGCTACCTGGGTGGTGATGCCGGGCTGGGCATCGAGACTTTGCACTCTTTTTCCTTCGGCCCCCACTACGACCCCGACAACCTCCGCTTCGGCGCCCTCATCGCCTGCAACGAGGAACGCCTCGCCCCCGGCGCCGGCTTCGACGAACACCCCCACTCCCACACCGAGATCGTCACCTGGGTCGTCTCCGGCGAGCTCACCCACCGCGACTCCGCCGGCCACGAGACGGTCGTCCGGCCCGGTGACGTCCAGCGCCTCTCCTCGGGGGCCGGTGTCCGCCACGTCGAACGCAACGCCGGGGACGTGCCGTTGGTCTTCCTCCAGATGTGGCTGGCCCCCCTCGACCCCGGCGGCGAACCCTCGTACGAGATCGTCCGGGGCATCGCCGACTCGACCCCGTACGCGGTTCCCGGCGCGGGGGCGATGCTGCACGTACGACGCCTGTCCACCGCCGGCGAGCGGATCGCCGTACCGGACGCCGGGCTCGGGTACGTCCACGTCGTACGCGGCGAAGTCCGGGTCGGGGCGTCGGAGTTGGCGGCTGGTGACGCCCTGCGGCTCACCGGCGAGGGGGAGTTGGAACTCGTCGCGCTCGGCGGTGGTGCCGAGGTGCTGATGTGGGAGATGGACGGGCGGCGCTAGCCCTCCGCGTTCTTCCACACCGTCACGTCGACCGTGACGTACCTGCTCGGGTCCGACGCCGGTGAGCTTCCCCGGTACGTGATCAGCGCGATGTGCCCGGCCGAGGAGTGCACGCACAGCCTTGTGCCCGTGGGGACTTGGGGGAGCGGGAGTTCGCGCGTGAAGCGGGTTTCCGTGCGGCAGGTCTGGAGCGTGCCCTGCTCCTTCGCGTCCAGGACGACGACCTTGCGGCCCACGCTGCCGATGAGTTCGTCGTCGTTGCCCTGGAAGAAGTAGAAGTCCGACTCCTCGGTGTTGCGGGTGGAGCCGCCGTTGTTCATCGGCTTCGGCGGGGTGTCCGTGAAGCGGATGAAGTGGTCGAGGGGGATGTCGATGCTCCGGTAGGTCCGGGGAGCCGGCGGCGCGGCGGACGCGGTGCTGCCGGCCGAGACCTTCGGGTCCGGGGCGTTGCCGGCCGAGTCGTCACCGGCATCGGCCATGAGGTTCGAGCCCCAGATGCCCAGGGGGACGAGGACTGCGGCGAGAACCAGGAAGGTCTTGGCGCGGCGGGGGGTATGCCGGGCCGGCGCCGGGGCTGCCTGCGCCGGTGGGATGAGGTTGCCACGCGTAGTCCTTAGGTCGGGTGGGGCTGCTCATCAGTGGCCACAGGCCCCGGAAAGGTTGCCGCGCTGTTCGCGTTCCTATACGTGCGCCCGCCGGGGACCGTTCGAGGGATTCCAGAAAGACACATATTTATGCCTTTCTGGTTAATTAAATCCCGATGGTAAGAGATAGCGATCATGACGGGAGTTTTCGCTGGTCGGGCGAGAGACAGGAGTGTTTGATGAGGCGTCAGAGCAGAACGGCGCGCTGGAGAGGCGGCGGACTGGCCGCGCTCCTGGCCGTGCTCGCGTTGCTCCTGTCCTGGCTGCCCCCGATGTGGGTGCCGACGGCGGCGGCCGTCCCGGCGGGGTCGGAGTACCCCGCCAACTGGTCGATCAGCGGTAACACCGCGACCGGCACCACGCCGAGCGGGGTCGTGGTCACCGCCACTGTCGCGGGGGCGGTGAACCCCCCGACGCAGGGCGACATCATCTTCTCCGGCACCCGTCCGGCGTACCTCCCGAGCGGTACGTCGGCGCTCAGCCTCGGCATCCAGAACTGCACCAACACCGCGTCGAACGGCTGCGGCTCGATCACGTACACGTTCTCCCAGCCCGTGAAGGCACCGATCTTCTACGTGGGAGCGGTGGGCGCGTACACCACTCTGTCGTCCTCGGTGTCGAGCTACCACGACCACCCGATCACGCTCGCGTCCGGCACCTTCAGCCTGGACTCGGCCGGTTCGCAGAGCCCTCGCATGGGCATCTCGAACGGCTCCAGGACGGTGGGTGTCGTCAACCCCCAGCAGTACGTGGGCGGTGCCCCCGGGGACGGATCGAGCTGCGGCACCTTCGGCTGCGGCGCCTACGACATCGCCACGGCGACCCCGACGATCACCAGTCTGACCCTGTACTACGGGTACGAGGGCAGCGGCAACAACGTCGACGGGTTCAACCAGATCCTCGGTATCACCCCCGCCAAGAGCTCCCTCTCCCTCACCAAGTCCGCGTCCCCGAGCCAGATCTCCAAGGCCGGGGACACGGTCACGTACTCGTACCAGGTGACCAATACCGGAGATGTAGACGTCTCCAACCCGAGAGTCACCGAGTCGTCGTTCTCGGGTACGGGTACCAAGCCGTCCGTCTCCTGTCCCACGGGTACGCTCGCCGTCGGCGCGTCGGTGACCTGCACCGTCACCTACACGGCGACCCAGGCGGACGTCGACGCCGGCCGGGTGACCAATACGGCGACGGCGACCGCGACCCCGCCGAGCGGGATGACGGCGCCGACGTCGAACTCCTCGACGGCGACCGTGACCGTCGCGCAGCGCCCGGCGCTGACCGTGCAGAAGACGGTCGCCGAGACCGGCGACCTGAACGCCGGGCAGACCCTCCACTACTCGTTCAAGGTCACCAACACCGGTAACGTCACGCTGAGTTCGACGCGGATCAACGAGACCGCGTTCACCGGCAGCGGCGGCACCCCCACGGTCTCCTGCCCCAACGTCCAGCTGGCACCCGGTACTTCGCTGACCTGTACGGCGACGTACACGGTGACGCAGGCGGACGTCGACGCGGGGACGATCTCCAACACCGCGACCGCGACCGGCACTCCGCCGAACAACGGCACGCCCGTCACCTCCACCCCGTCGACCGTGGTCGTGCCGTTCACGGCCAAGCCCGCGCTGACGGTGGCGAAGTCGGCGGACAAGCAGAACGTCGTCGTCGGCGACGTGATCACGTACTCGTACAAGGTCACCAACACCGGCAACGTGACGATGCGGAACGTCTCCGTCGCGGAGGGCACCTTCTCCGGCAGCGGCACCAGGCCGGCGCCCTCGTGCCCGGGCGCCGCGGGCTCCCTGGCGCCCGGCGCCTCGGTGACGTGCACGGCGACCTACACGGTGACGCAGGCGGACGTCGACGCCGGGAAGATCGACAACGCGGCGACGGCCACGGGCACACCCCCCACCGGAGGTACCCCGGTCTCCTCACCCCCGGGTACTACGACGGTGACGACCTCCCAGAAGCCCGCGCTGACCGTGGTCAAGTCGGCGGACCGTACGGACCTGATGGCGGGCCAGGCGGTGACGTACTCCTTCAGAGCCACGAACACCGGGAACGTCACCCTCACGAACGTCACCGTCAAGGAGGGGGCCTTCTCCGGTACGGGGACGATGTCGGCGGTCTCCTGCCCGGCCGCCGCGAGCTCGCTGGCGCCGGGGGCGTCGGTGACGTGCACGACGACGTACACGGTCACGCAGGCCGACGTGGACGCCGGGAAGCTCACCAACGCCGCGACCGCGACCGGCGTACCGCCGGGGACGACCACGCCGGTGGAGTCGCCGAGTTCGCCGAACACGATCACCGGGACGCAGGAGCCCGCGCTGACGGTCGCCAAGTCGGCCGACCGCACGGACCTGGTGGCGGGCCAGACGGTGACGTACTCCTACAGAGCTACGAACACCGGCAACGTCACCCTCACGAACCTCGTCGTCGACGAGAGCGGGTTCTCCGGGTCCGGGACGCTGTCGGCGATCACCTGCCCGAGCAACTGGCTCGCGCCCGGCGCCTCGGTGACCTGTACGGCGACGTACACGGTGACGCAGGCCGATGTCGACGCCGGGAAGCTCACCAACTCGGCGACCGTCTCGGGGACGCCGCCCAATACCTCGACACCGATCACCTCACCCCCGGGTACTACGACGGTGACGGGTACGCAGAAGCCCGCGCTGACCGTGGTGAAGTCCGCGGACCGTACGGACCTGGTACTGGGCCAGACGGTCACGTACTCCTTCAAGGTGACCAACACCGGCAACGTCACCATGAAGAACATCGACGTGAAGGACAGCGACTTCACCGGCTCCGGGACGCTCTCCGCGATCTCCTGCCCGGCCACGACGCTGGCGCCGAACGCCTCGACGACCTGTATGGCGACGTACACGGTGACGCAGGCCGACGTGGACGCGGGGACGATCTCCAACTCCGCGACGGCGAGAGGCACTCCGCCGAACAGCACCACTCCGGTCGACTCGCCGCCGTCCACGACGACGGTGCCCGGGACGCGGACTCCGGCGCTCAAGGTGGAGAAGTCGGCGGACCGTACGGACCTGGTGGTCGGGCAGACGGCGACGTACTCGTTCAAGGTCACGAACACCGGGAACGTCACCCTCAAGAACGTTGCCGTGCAGGAGGGTTCGTTCTCCGGTACGGGGTCCATGTCGGCCATCTCCTGCCCTGCCGGGGCGAGTTCGCTGGCGCCGGGTGCGGCGGTGACGTGTACGGCGACGTACGTCGTCACCCAAGCGGACGTGGATTCCGGCAAGTTGACCAACACGGCGACGGCGAACGGCGTACCGCCGGGGACGAACACCCCGGTCACCTCGCCGCCGAGCGACCCCACCACGATCACCGGCACGCAGAAGCCGGGGCTGACGACGACGAAGGCGGCCGACAAGACCTCGGTGGTCCTCGGGGACGTCATCACGTACACCTTCACGGTGACGAACACCGGCAACGTCACGCTGAGCAACGTCTCTGTGGACGAAGGGGAGTTCAGCGGTACGGGGACGATGTCCGACCCCGTCTGCTCGGCCGGCGCGAAGTCGCTGGCGCCCGGCGCGTCGACGACGTGCACGGCGACGTACTCGGTGACGCAGGCCGACGTGGACGCCGGGAAGGTCACCAACTCCGCGACCAGCAAGGGTGTTCCGCCGGGGACGACCACGCCGGTGATCTCGCCGCCGGGGACGACCACGGTGACCGTGGACCAGAAGCCGGCGCTGAAGCTGGAGAAGTCGGCGGACCGTACGGACCTCGTCGCCGGGCAGACGGTGACGTACGCGTTCAAGGTCACCAACACCGGGAACGTCACGATGCAGGACGTCTCGGTGAAGGAGGGGGACTTCAGCGGTACGGGGACGATGTCCGCGATCACCTGCCCGGGCGGCTCGCTGGCGCCGGGCGCTGTGGTGACCTGTACGGCGACGTACGTCGTCACCCAGGCGGACGTGGACGCGGGCAAGGTCACCAACTCGGCGACCCCCACGGGTACGCCCCCTGGTAGCACGACACCTCAGGACTACCCCCCAGGTACTACGACCCTGACCGGTACCCAGACGCCGGCCCTCACGGTGGTCAAGACCGCCGACCGTACGGACCTGGTACTCGGCCAGACGGTCACGTACTCCTTCAAGGCGACCAACACGGGCAACGTCACGCTGAAGGACGTCACGATCAAGGAGGGGGACTTCAGCGGTACGGGTACCCTCTCGGCGATCGTGTGTGCGGACGGCGCGAAGGCGCTGGCGCCGGGGGCCTCGGTGACCTGTACGGCGACGTACTCGGTGACCCAGGCCGATGTGGACGCCGGGAAGATCACCAACTCGGCTACCACCACGGGCGTACCTCCGCAGGGGGATACGCCGGTCACCTCGCCGCCGGGTACCACCACGGTGAACGTGGAGCAGAAGCCGGGGCTCAAGGTGGAGAAGTCCGCCGACCGGACCGACCTGGTGGTCGGGCAGACGGTGACGTACTCCTTCAAGGTCACGAACACCGGGAACGTCACCCTCAAGGACGTTGCCGTGCAGGAGGGTTCGTTCTCCGGTACGGGGACGATGTCGGCGATCACCTGTCCGGACGCGGCGAAGTCGCTGGCGCCCGGTGCCTCGGTGACCTGTACCGCCACGTACGTCGTCACTCAGGCCGACGTGGACGCGGGGAAGGTGACCAACACGGCGACCGGGACCGGGGTTCCGCCGAACACCACGACGCCGGTCACCTCGCCGCCGAGCGATCCGAACACGATCACCGGTACGCAGACGCCGGGGCTCAAGGTCGAGAAGAGCGCCGACAAGGCGGAGTTGGTGGTCGGTGAGACCATCACGTTCTCCTTCGAGGCGACGAACACCGGGAACGTGACTCTGGCCAACGTCACTGTTGTCGAAGGGGAGTTCAACGGCACGGGCACCCTGTCCGAGCCGTCCTGTCCCGACGGTGCGAAGTCGTTGGCGCCGGGTGCCTCCGTGACCTGCACGGCCACGTACGTCGTCACCCAAGCCGACGTCGACACGGGGCAGTTGGCGAACTCCGCGACCGTCAGCGGCGAGCCGCCGCTCGGCGGTGACCCGGTCACCTCGCCGCCGGACACGACCAAGGTGCCGACGGATGCGAAGCCGGGGCTGAAGGTCGTGAAGTCGGCGGACAAGAACGAGTTGGTGGCCGGGGAGACGATCACGTACTCGTTCGTCGTCACCAACACCGGCAACGTCTCGATGAACCAAATCGCCGTTCAGGAAGGGGAGTTCACCGGGGCCGGTCAGCTCTCCGAGGTGTCCTGCCCGGACGCGGCGAAGTCCCTCGCGCCGGGTGCCTCGGTGACCTGCACGGCCACCTACGCCGTCACCCAGGACGACGTCGACACCGGGAAGATCTCCAACTCGGCCACCGCGACCGGCATTCCGCCGGTCGGGCCGAACACGCCGGTGACCTCGCCGCCGGGTACGACCACGGTTCCGGCCGACCCCGAGCCGGGGCTGTCCGTCGAGAAGTCGGCGTCGCCGGATCGGGCCGTCAAGGCCGGGGAGACGATCACGTACTCGTTCCTGCTGGCCAACACGGGCAATGTGACGCTGTCCGATGTCCGGCCCGTGGAGACCGAGTTCACCGGGACCGGCAAGCTGTCGCCGATCAACTGCCCCGACGGGGCGGCCAAGTTGATCCCCGGGCAGCGGGTGACGTGTACGGCGACGTACGAGGTCACCGAGGCCGACGCGAAGTCCGGCAAGCTCAGCAATGCGGCGACCGGTACGGCGCGGGTGCCTGGCGGCGGTACACCGCCGACGCCGCCCACCTCGACGGTGACGGTGACGACCGTGCCGCCCGCGAAGCCGGAACTGCCGGAAACGGGCGACGAGTTCAACCCGTTGCTGATCGGGCTGGCCGTGTCGCTGGCCGCGGCTGGTGGGGGGCTGTTGTTGGCGGTGCGCCGCCGACGCGGCGAGTAGTGACCGCGTGAGGAGCGGGGCGTCTGCCGGGTGGCGGGCGCCCCGTTCGGCGTTGGGGGTGGGGTTAGAGGAGGTGGTCGGCTTTGCCGGCTTTGATTTCGAGGATGAGGGTGCGGAGGGCTTCGCGGGTGTCGGTGAGGGGGGTGGCTTCTTGTCCGGCGACGGCGATGTAGGCGTTGCCTGAGTCGTCGGTGCCGAGCCGGAAGCAGTTGCTGCCTTCCTGGCAGAAGGGGTCTTCCCAGGTGATGTTGTCGGGCATGATTCCTCAGAGTTCGCGTGCGATGGTGCGGATGAGGTCGCGTGAAGCTGCTGGTGGCAGCGCGGCGGCGTCCATCCAGTCCAGATGCGCACGATACTTCGTGAGTTGAGCCTCGGCGTCCGCGAATACCGGACCTTGTAGCGAGTCCAGTTGAACGGTGTCGAGTTGAGGGACAGGGCCGTGGGCGTATCCGATGGCGTGCCCGGCGCCGGGGAAGTCGCCGACGGACATGGGGATGATCCGTACGTCGATCTCGTCCCGCTCGGATAGCTCGGCGAGGTGCGTCAGCTGCTCCCGCGTGGCCTTGGTGCCGCCGAACTGCATACGCAGGGCTGCCTCGTGCGTGTAGGCAAGGTAGGGGAGGGGGTCAGGGCGCTCGAACACCTGCTGGCGCGCCATCCGGTGGGCGACCCGCAGCTCCACTTCCAGCCTGCTGATCGACGGCAGTCCGGCGCCGAAGATGCCTCGTGCGTACTCCTCGGTCTGCAACAGGCCGGGGACGTGCATGAATTGGACCGTCTGCAACCGCGTCGCGTGCCACTCCAGCTCGGCGATGTCCAACAGCCCTGCGGGCAGGGTGCCTCGGTACTGCTCCCACCAGCCGCGTTCCTTGTACTCGGCCATGGCGACCAGCGCGTTGACGTAACTCTCGTCCGTGCACTCGTAGTTGCAGGCGAGCGTGCGGACCCGGTCGGCCGAGAACGTGCGGATGCCTGACTCCATGTTGGACAGGCGGGTCCGGTCGATGCCGAGGAGTCCGGCGGCGTACTCGGTCGTCTGCCCGGCTGCCGTCCGCATCTTCCGCAGCTCCATACCCAGGCGCTTCTGCCGCTGAGTCGGCGTGTTCCTCGTGGCCATGCTGCCCCTAACGCACGTGTGGTCGCCTCAAGTCTGCCGTGGGCACGGTAACCGAGTCCAACACGAGTGGGGTAATTATTCGAGAACCGATGGACAGTTAACGGAACAACTCCCTACAGTCGGTCATGGCTCAGTTACTGAGCCCCTCAATCCCCACGCGCCCCAAGGGAGTTGCCGTGACCATCGACCTGCCCGGAGACGGAATCTGTCGGTCGCCCCGTCTCAACCCCACCCCCCTCCCCTTCAC
>NZ_LIRL01000697.1 GCF_001419795.1 Streptomyces niveiscabiei | reverse complement strand
GCGGAGTGCCGAGACCCAGCCCGAACGCGATCTCCTGCCACGTCATCTCCCGCCCTCGGGCCATCTCCAGCAACCCGACCTCCAGCTCGTCCAACTCGGCCCGCACCAACGGCAGTAGCGTCAGCGCGGCCGTGATGTCGGCCCGGTCGACGTCCTCTTCGCCCTCCTCCTTCAACGCCGCCCCGCTGAGCAGGAACGACACCAGCCGAACCGCCTCGTGAGGGGCGAGGATCGCGGGGTTGGTCTGCCGTGCGCGCTGCGCGTCCGTGGCGGCGTGCCGCTCGGCTATGCGGAAGAGGGAGGGGTAGACGCGCTGGGCGCGGGCCTGTTCGGCGTCGGGAGCGGTGAAGGGATCCGAAGTCATGAAGCCCAGCATGGGAGTTGAACGAAATCGCGTCAACTCCTTATGTTGAACGAGTTGTTGTCATGCGTGTGCGCGATGATGACGATCACCAGCCAACGACGGGGGAGCAGTACATGGATGCCGGCGCCCGGCCCACGGACGAGACGCGGGAGGCGGCCTACGACGAGGCCGTCGAGGCCCTCGCCGCAGCTCAGGACGAGGAGGAACGGCGGCGCCTGAGCGGTGTGTTGAGCCGCTTCGAGACCCTGGACCGCCACGTCGCCTCCCTGGCCCACCCTTCCGCGTACGTCCGCGAATCCGCCGCGATCGGCATCCAGTACCTCTGCTCGGTCGCGTACGGCCGCGAGCGCGACCCCGCGATCGACATCGCCCCGGTGATCGACGCCCTGATCCCCCTCATGGCCGACCCGGACGGCGAGGTCGCCTGGCGGGCGGCGGTCGTCCTGTCGATGCTGGGCCCCGAGGTCCTGGAACCGCTGCGCCGCGTACGGCGTGACGGGCCGGGGGAGTTGAGGGCGGACGCGCTGTCGGTGCTGGCGGCGGCCGGTGGCGAGGAGGCGCTGTCGGACCGTGACCGCGCGGCCGTGGAGCGCCTCGTCCGCGTCAAACTCCCGGACGACCGCCCGATCCCCCTCGACGTCTGCTTCAACGCCTGGATGGCCGTCCCCGGCGGCGACCGCGACGGCGTCGCCGAGGTGCTGGGCCTGTGGAACGGCCGCCCGGCGACCTTCGAACTGGGCCACCACGTCGTCTCGCACGACAGCCACGACGTCGCCGAGTACGGCAGGGTGTACGTCACTCCGGAGGTGGACGGGTGGACCCTGGTCCTCGGCCCCTGGGGCAACCCCGGCGACCCGGAGCGTGCCGCCGAAGTCGAGCGCCTCGTCGAGGAGTTGAGCGCCCGCTACGGCCGCGCCGAGGCGCACTACGAGAGCGACGAGGGCGGCCCCTCGGGCTGGCTGGCCGCCGCCGACGGCAAGGTCGTACGGCGTTACCTCCCCTCCTGGGAGGACGACGATGACGACCCCGACGACTGGCGGGACCCCTCGGTCACGCTCGACCCGGAGTGGGGCGTCAGCCCGCTCGACCTGCACGCCGACACCCCGGTGCGGGGCGAAGGCATGGTCGCCCTCACACCGCACGCCCGCCACAACACCCTGCCGAGGACGGGCGCTTACGGGATCTGAGCCGTCCTATCCGCGCACCGCCCCCGCCGTCAGCCCCGACACGAAGTGCCTCTGCAACAGCACGTACACGACCACCACCGGCACCGAGGCGATCACAACTCCCGCGAACAGCAAGGGGTATTGCGTGAGGAACTCCCCCTGGAAGTCCAACAGGGCCAGCGGCAGCGTCCGTTGTTCGTGGGAGCGGATGAACAGCAGGGGGTAGAGGAGGTCGTTCCAGTCCATCACGAACAGGAAGATCCCGGTCGTCGCGAGCGCGGGCCGGGTCAGGGGCAGCGCGACGGACACGAACGACCGCAGCGGCCCGGCCCCGTCCAACTCGGCGGCCTCGTACAGCTCTTCGGGGATCGTGCGCAGGAAACCGCCGAGGATGAACACGGCCGTCGGCAGCGTCATCGTCGTGTCCACGAGGATCAGCCCGACCAGGCTGTCGGTGAGCCCGAGCCGGTCGAACAGCACGTACTGCGGGACGATCGCCGCCTGCGCGGGCACCGCGAGCCCCGCGACCAGGACACCGAACACGATCCACCCGATCCGCCCCGGAATCCGCGCGCAGAAGAACGCGGCGAGACTCGCGACGGCCAGCGTCAGCGCCACCGCGCCCGCCGTCACGATCACGCTGTTGCCGAACGCGGCCCCGAGCCCGCCCTCGTCGATCGCGCGCCGGTAGTTGTCCAGCGTCGGCGCGGACGGCGGCGCCAACGGCGAGTCGAAGAGCTGCGGCAACGTCTTGAACGTGCCGAACACCACGACCAGCAAAGGGAGTACGACGGTCGCCGCGCCCAGCGTCAGGACCAGGGGTCGCAGGGTCTTCGTCATCGCGTCGCCCTCCGGATCGCCCGCCGCTGGACCCAGGTGAGCAGCGCGATGAGCGCCATGAACAGCAGGGACTGGGCGGCGGCGTAGCCGAACTGGTTGTTGGAGAAGGTGGTGTAGACCCGCGTGGAGAGCAAGTCCAGTGCCGGGCCAGGGGGGTTGCCGCCGAGCCCGAGGACCAGGTCGAACGCCTTGAAGGACTGCACGGTCGTGTAGGCGACGACGATCCCGGTCGCCGGAGCCACCAACGGCCAGGTGACGTACCGGAATCGCGCCCACCGCCCGGCGCCGTCCAGCTCGGCCGCCTCGTACAACTCCCGCGGTATCGCCTGGAGTCCGGCGATGAACACGACCATCATCTGACCCGCGTGGAACCACACCTGCGTGAGCGCCAGCCAGTACACGGCCGTGTCCGGGTTCCCCAGGTACACCGACTGGAGGCTCCCCAACCCCACAGCGCGCAGGCCCGAGTTGAGCAGCCCGCCGTCCGGGTCGTACACGAACCGCCACACGAAGGCGACGGCCACCGAGGACAGGACCGTCGGCAGGAAGAACAGCGCGCGCAGGAGGGTGGAGGCGCGGGTCGTGCGGACCAGGTAGAGCGCGAGGAGCAGCGCCAGCGCCGTCTGGGCGAGGACGACCACCACCATCAGCTTCAGGTTGTTCTCGGCCGCGTTCCTGAACACGTCGTCACCGGTGGCCAGTTGACGGAAGTTGTCCAGGCCGACGCTGCGGTAGGCCGCGCTGTAGCCGTCCCAGTCCGTCAGCGCGTACTGCACCGCCTGCACGGTCGGGTACGCGAAGAAGAACAGGTAGAGGGCCAGCGCGGGCACCGGGAACAGCCACAGGGCCCGCGCCGTACGGCGGTTACGCGCGCTTCTGGTCGATGACACGCTGGGCCTCCTCGGCCGCCTGCGCGGGCTTCTTGCCCCCGACGACGGCCACGGCCGCGTTCTCCACGGCCGAGCGGATGTCGAGGTTCAGGAACTGGAAGCGCGGCGCGAGCAGCGTCCTGCGGGTCAGCCAGGGCGACACGGCCTTCAGGTCGGCGTTGGTGTACGCGACGTCCTTCACGGTGACGTGCTGGCCCGTGCCGTTGGCGTAGACGGCCGCGTTCACCGGGTCGCTGAGGAACTCCAGGAACGCGTACGCCGCCGGCTGGACCTTGGACGCGCTGTTCACCCCGAGGATGAACGTCGCGTTGAACACGCCCTCGTACTTGGCCTGTTGGGCGGTCGTCGTGATCGGCGCGACCAGGTCGAAGGGGAACTTCGCCCCCAGCGCCCGCACCCCGGCCATCTGGAACGAGCCGGTCGCGAGCAGCCCCGCTTTCCCCGAGGCGAAGAGCTGCGTCACCGCGTCGGTCGTCGAACCGGTCGCGCGAGCCTGGAAGTACGGCGCCAACTGGGCGTACTGGTCGAGGGTCTTGAGGAACCAGTCGTCGGTCACCTTGTACGCGCCCGACTCGACCTTCGTGAACATGTCGTCGCCCGGCGCGTTGTTCATGACCATCGTGTTGAGCAACTGCCCCGCGTTCGCGGTGTCCCCGCCCGGCCAGGCGATCGGCGTGTACCCCTTCGCCTTGAGGTCGTCGAGGAGTTGGAGGAAACCGTTCCAGTCCTTCGGCGCACTCGTGTGACCCGCCTTGTCGAGCGCGTCGGTGTTGGCGAGCGGCATGTTGAACACCAACTGGTAGGGCAGCCCGTACTGTCGGCCCGCCTGCGCGCCCGGCGTGATCAGGCTCGCCTGATACTTGCCGACCACGTCCGTGCCGGTCAGGGGCGCGTACACACCCGCCTTCACGATCTGCTGGAACTGCGCGCCCCGGAACGCGGTGAACAGGTCACCCGTCTTCGAGCCCTGGATGCGGCGCAGCGCGGTCGACTGGTAGTCGGCGGACGGGGAGATGTCCTGCTCGATGTGCGCGTCCGGGTACTTCTTCGCGAACGCCTTCACCAGCCCGGCTATCACCGCCTTGTCCTCCGCCCGCCAGTGCGCGAAGGACACGGCCCCCCGCACAGCACCCGAAGTGGCGAGTGCCGAGGGGGAGTTGCTGCTCGCCGAGGAGGTGCCGCCACCGCCGGGACCGGCGCAGGCTGCGAGGCCGAGGCCCAGACCGGAGGCGGCGAAGAGGCGGAGGGCGGCTCGTCTGTCGAGCGTGGAGGACATGGCGCGGATCTCTCTTCTGGCGAAGTCGGCGGATGCGGCGGATGCGGCGGATGCGGCTGATTCGGCGAAGCGGGTGAAGCCGGTCAAGTCGGTTCAGGCAGTGGAGAGTTGGCGGGCCAGCAGCGGACGGACGCACTCCCCGAAGCGGATCGCCTCCTCCAGATGCGGTTGCCCGGAGAGGATGAAGTGCTCGATGCCGAGCGAGGCGAACTCCTCAATGCGCTCGGCGACTTGCTCATGGCTGCCGACCAGCGCGGTGCCCGCGCCGGGCCGGACAAGACCGAACCCGGCCCAGAGGTTGGGGTGGATCTCCAGCCGGTCCGTACGGCCCCCGGACAGCGCGGCCATCGCCCGCTGACCGGCCGACTCCGAGGTCCTGAACCGCTCGTGCGCGGCCTTGATCGCGGCCGGGTCGAGGCTGTCGAGGATGCGGTCGGCCTCCGCCCACGCCTCGGCGGCGGTGTCCCGGCTGATCACGTGCAGCCGGATGCCGTACGACAGCTCACGCCCCTCGGCCTCGGCCAACTCCCTTACGCGGCCGATCTTCTGGGCGACGGCGGCCGGGGGCTCGCCCCATGTCAGGTACGTGTCCGCGTACTTGGCGGCCACCGGGAGCGCCGCCTGCGACGAGCCGCCGAAGAACACCGGGGGCAGTTCGGCCGGCGGCTTGCGCAGCCGCCCGCCCGCGACCCGGTAGTGGGCGCCCTCGTAGTCGTACGGGTCGCCCGACCACGCCGTCCGCAGCAGGTCCAGGAACTCCCCGGTACGGGCGTAGCGCTCGTCGTGGGAGAGGAAGTCGCCGTACGCGCGCTGCTCGTCGGCGTCGGAACCGGTGACGACGTTGAGCAACAGGCGCCCGCCGGACAGGCGTTGGTAGGTCGCCGTCATCTGCGCGGCGAGCGGCGGGGCGATCACGCCCGGGCGGAACGCGACCAGGAACTTCAGCCGGGTGGTCTGCGGGAGCAGTGCGGCCGTCGTGAGCCAGGAGTCCTCGCAGTCGCTGCCCGTCGGGGTCAGCACGGCCTCGAAACCGGCCGACTCGGCGGCGCGGGCCACCTGCGCGAGGTAGTCCAGCGTCGGCGGGCGGGTGGTCGTCCGGGACTGGAGCGAGTCACGCGCGGTCACGCCGACCACGTCACGGTCGTCGCCCGTGGTGGGCAGGAACCAGTGCAGGCGCACGGTCATGGGGACTCCAGGAGGAGGGTGGTCACCAAGTGGGATGCAACGTTGAATCAACGCCCGGCGAAGATGGCACGGAAGCGTACGAAGCGGAAGGCAGAGGTGAAAAGAAGAACGCCGAACGCGGCGTGCGGGGTCAGCTACACAGCGCGGTGGCGACCCGGAGCAGGTCGACGTGCGCGCGCTTCACAAGCTCGACACCGGTGGATTCCATGGGCCGGGACTATACACACCGCCGGTGGAAGTGACGACGGCCGACCGGAATGTGGGCCGGTCGGCCGTCGGGGGTAGCTCTCAGGTGGCGGGGGTACTACGCGCCCCGCAGGTACTACCCGGGTACATCGCAGGTACTACGGACGCAGCGCCGGCTCCCTCTCGGCGTCCCGCACGTCCAGCTTCGCGTCGAACCGCGCCAGCGGCTTCGCGGCCTGGACGGCGGAGGCGGGGACGCCCGCCCACTCCAGGATCCGGGCCGTCGCGAACGCCTTCTCGTCGGGGACGAGACCCGCGACGTTCGCCCCGTGGTTCAGCCCCGGCGCGGTCAGCACGTACGAGTCCTTCGCGCCCTTGCCGACCCGGAACCGCTCCGAGCCCCAGGGGTCGTTCTGCCCGTACACGAAGAGCATCTTGCGGGCGTTGTGCCGCACCCAGTTGTCGACGTCGGCCATCGCGTGCCGGTCGAAGCGCGGGATGCGGACGCTGTCCGGCACGAAGTTCGACGGCGGCTGGTACCCGTACCGGACGTACTTCCGCTCGATGTGCGGGAAGTGGATGGTCGGCGCGCCGAGCTGCGAGGCCGCCTGGAAGTAGTACGGGGTGTACGGGTCGAGGCCCTGGTCCGTGTAGAAGGAGAACCCGGAGATCGCGTCGACCGAGTTCCAGATCTCGTCGTCCGTCGCGTTCTTCGCGTCCGCCGGGACCGTGTCGCAGTCGCTGAGCAGGCTGTACTGCCAGAAACCCCAGACGTAGTCGAGGACGACCGCCTCGTACGCCTTGTCGAGGCTGCCGACCGTACCGAAGGTGTACCCGTTGTCGGCCGCGTACGCCGCGTACCGCTTCTCCAGCGGCTCCCGCCGCACCAGCGCCTCGCGCTGCACCCCGTTCAGCCGGTCGCGGCACTCCTTGGTGCCGACGGTCGCGAAGAACCGGTCGTACGCCGAATCCTCGTCGTTCACCACGTCGTTGGGCGCCACGTACGCGACGACGCCGTCCATGTCGCGCGGGTAGAACCGCTCGTAGTACGTGGCGGTCATCCCGCCCTTCGAACCGCCCGTCGACAGCCACTTCTTGGAGTAGACCGGCTTCAACGCCTCGAAGATACGGTGCTGGTCGCTGGCGGCCTGCCAGATCGTCAGCTTGGACCAGTCGGCCGGCTCGGCGGGCCGCGACGGCGTGAAGTACCGGTATTCCATGGAGACTTGGTTGCCGTCCACGATCTGCGTGGGCTCGCGGCGGCCCGGCGTCGTGGAGACGTTGTAACCGCTTGTGTAAAAGACGGTCGGCCGGTTCACGTCCTTGTGCAGCACGGTGATGCGCTGCTCGAACGTCCCGGCGGCAGGGCGGCGGTGGTCGACCGGCTGCGTGTAGTTCAGCACGAAGAAGCGGTAACCGGGGTACGGCTTCTCCTGCACCAGGCTCATGCCGGGTATCGCGAGCAGCCGGTCTTTTATGTCGGTGGCCTCCGGTTCGGCGGCGGTCGCCGCCGTCGCCGTGCCCAGCGTGCCGATGAGCACCGTGAGCGCGAGCAGCCATCTGAGCGCCTTGCGCATGCGCGTGCACCCTCCCTGCATACCTGTGGAGTTGATGTGTGCGCCGGAAGCTATCGGAGCAACGGCCGTGGCACCAGAGGGCATAGGGCGCAGGGGTACCCGAACTCGCAGGAGAATCAGGCGAGATGACCTGATCTGCGAGCCCCCTTCACCCGCTGTTCCGCACCACCAGCCGGTGCCCCGCGACCAGCACCGCCGCCCCGCCCGCCCCCTCTATCC
>NZ_LIRL01000696.1 GCF_001419795.1 Streptomyces niveiscabiei | reverse complement strand
GCGGGGGTTGTCGTCGGCGAGGTGGCGGCTGACCTCGGCCGTCGTCTCCCCCAGCCCGCCCAGCTTGATCTCGTCCCACGCCTGGAGGCGTCGGCTGTCGCGGTCGAAGTAGAGGATGGACGCCTCGATGGGGTCGGGGTACTTGCCTTCGACGGCGCGCAGCCCGCTGCCTCCGGTGGACCCTTCGACGCGCAGCCGTGTGCCCTTCTTCATGACCTCGGTCTCCCGGTGGTGGAGGTGCCCGGACAGGACGAGGGGGACGGTCCCGTCGACCTCGCGCGCGGCGGACGGCTCGTGGACGACGGCGATGTCGGCCGGCGGCCCGAGCCGCAGCGCGCCCGCGAGCCGCCGCCCGGCGGCCTCCTGGACGCCCTTCTCCCGGGTCGCGGAGCGGTCCGGCGTGAACTGGGGATCGCCCGTGCCGGCGAACCGCAGCCCGGCGAGGGTGACCGCGCGCCCGTTGTCCAGGACGTGCACGTTGCGCATCCGCTCCAGGTACCGCTGGGTGACGAGGGAGTCGTGGTTGCCGCGTACCCAGACGTAGGGCGCGCCCAGGTCGGGGATGGGGTCGAGGAAGGGGTTCTCGGCGGCCGACCCGTGGTCCATCGTGTCGCCGGAGTCGACGATGACGTTCACCTCGTACTGCTCGACGAGCGAGGCGATGATCTTCCAGCTCGCGGGGTTGAGGTGGATGTCGGAGACGTGCAGGACGCGGACGGTCGTGGGGTCGGGCTGGTACGCGGGCAGCGTCGAGGTGACGTCGTACAGCTTGGTCACGTTCGTCACGAGCCGGGCGAGTTCCTGCTGGTAGACGTCGAAGTCGGTGACGATGCCGCGGGCGTCGCCGACGAGGGAGGGGGCGGAGGAGAGGAGGCCGGAGAAGCGGGGTTCCAGGACCGACTCGGGGTTCCAGGTGGCGGCGGCGGTGGCGCCGGAGGCGGTCAGCAGGGAGAGGGCGAGGCCCCCGGCCAGCAGCGCCTTGCGCGGGCGGCGGTACACCGCGAGCCCCAGCGCCGTAGCCCCCGTCACGACCGCGGCGCAGGAGCGTACGGCGAGGTCGAGCGTGCCGTGGGAGACGTCGCGGGCGACCTCGTCCTGGAGTCCGGAGAGGCGTTCGGGGTGGTCGACGAGGGCCTGGGAGCGGACGGGGTCGAGCTGGTCGACGTTGACGTCGAGGCGGACGGGCGCGGTGTGGGTGTCGAGGGAGAGCGCGCCGAGCGGGGAGACGTTGATCTTCGTGCCGCCGGCGAGGGACGGCCGCAGCGTCATCGTCGTGTCCATCGGGCCGACCGATGTACGGACGTCGCCGACGATCAGCAGACCCAGCCAGGCGCCGACGACGACCACGGTGGCCATGGCGAGGGCACCGCGCCAGCGGATCAGGGACTCCCGGAGACGGACCATTGGAGCCGTATGCCCGGGGGCGTGTGCGGATATGTGCGGTGCCGGACAATGGGCGTGTGCTGGAGATGACGCGCGAGGAGTTCGAGGAACTGGTCGCCGAGGCGCTCGACCGGATCCCCCCGGAGCTGACGCGGCTCATGGACAACGTGGCGGTGTTCGTGGAGGACGAACCACCCGCCGACGACCCGGAGTTGCTCGGCCTGTACGAGGGCACGCCGCTGACCGACCGGGGGGAGTGGTACGCCGGTGTCCTGCCGGACCGGATCACGATCTACCGGGGGCCGACGCTGCGCATGTGCGAGACGCGGGAGGAGGTCGTCGCGGAGACCGAGGTGACCGTCGTCCACGAGATCGCCCACCACTTCGGCATCGACGACGAGCGGCTGCACGCGCTGGGGTACGGGTGACCGGTCGCGTGTCCTCTTGAGTGCGGCGGGAGTTGGGAGGGGTGACTTCCCACTCCTCACCCGGAGGCTCCCGTGCGCTCCTGTTCCCTTTCCGTCCGGCTGGCCGCCTCGGTGCTGGCCGTCGCCGCCGCCTCCGGCTGCATGAGCGTGGGGGACGACGCCGACGGCGCGGGCGCCGCGAAGCCGTCGCAGTCGGCGGGTCAGCCGGGGGGCGCGGCGCCGGACGGCGGGAAGGCGGGGGAGGGCCGGTACGTCAACGGCTCGACGCACCGGGGCGACGACAAGGGCGCGCACGACGGGGACCACTCCGGCGCCCCCTCGGCGACCCCGTCCGCGTCCCTCTCCGCGAGCGCCTCGCCGTCCGCGCCCGCGCCGAAACCGGGGAAGCCGGGGCCGGGCAGGCCGTCGCCGAGCCGGTCGGCCGTACCGGAGCCGCCGCAGCAGTCGCCGGAGCCGCCGACGCCGTCCCCGGAGCCGCCGTCGTCCTCGCCGGAGCCGTCTCCGGTGGAGCCGTCGCCGTCCGCGCAGGAGCCCGCGCCCGGGGGCTGACCTGCGGGATTTGCCTAGTGGGGGGTGAGGTGCGTATGGTGGTAGATCGTTTGATCCCATTTGCCCGGCGCCAACGCAGAGCGCGCCGTGTGGCGCGTACTCTCCCTTGCCGTGGCGGACCGCATAGAGGCGGTCGTATTGCAGAAATCACGGAGTTGACGGGCGCGTGCCGACGAGACTCCGGAAGGTTTCGCATACGCATGTCCATTTCCAGTTCTGATCAGGTCGTCGAGTCGGTCGTCGTCGAGTCCGAAGAGGTCGTGGAGGCCGTCGAGGCCCCCGTCGCCGACGAGGCTCCCGAGACCACCTTCGCCGACCTCGGTCTCCCCGAGGGCGTCGTGCGCAAGCTCGCGCAGAACGGCGTCACGACCCCCTTCCCGATCCAGGCCGCGACCATCCCGGACGCCCTCGACGGCAAGGACATCCTCGGCCGGGGCCGCACCGGCTCCGGCAAGACCCTCTCCTTCGGCCTCCCGGTGCTCGCGCGCCTGGCCGGCGGCCGGACCGAGAAGAAGCGCCCGCGCGCCGTCATCCTCACCCCGACCCGCGAGCTCGCGATGCAGGTCGCGGACGCGCTCCAGCCGTACGGCGACGTCGTCGGCCTGAAGATGAAGGTCGTCTGCGGCGGTACGTCGATGGGCAACCAGATCTACGCCCTGGAGCGCGGCGTCGACATCCTCGTCGCCACCCCGGGCCGCCTGCGCGACATCATCAACCGCGGCGCCTGCTCCCTGGAGGACGTCGAGGTCGCCGTCCTCGACGAGGCCGACCAGATGTCCGACCTGGGCTTCCTGCCCGAGGTCACCGAGCTCCTCGACCAGGTCCCGGCGGGCGGCCAGCGCATGCTGTTCTCCGCGACGATGGAGAACGAGATCTCCACGCTGGTCAAGCGCTACCTCGTCGACCCGGTCTCGCACGAGGTGGACGCGGCGCAGGGCGCGGTGACGACCATGTCGCACCACATCCTCATCGTGAAGCCCAAGGACAAGGCGCCGGTCACCGCCGCCATCGCCTCCCGCAAGGGCCGCACGATCATCTTCGTCCGCACCCAGCTCGGCGCGGACCGCGTCGCCGAGCAGCTGCGCGAGTCCGGCGTGAAGGCCGACGCGCTGCACGGCGGCATGACCCAGGGCGCCCGTACGCGCACCCTGGCCGACTTCAAGGACGGGTACGTCAACGTCCTCGTCGCCACCGACGTCGCCGCGCGCGGCATCCACGTCGACGGCATCGACCTCGTCCTGAACGTCGACCCCGCCGGCGACCACAAGGACTACCTCCACCGGGCCGGCCGTACCGCTCGCGCGGGCCGCACCGGCACCGTCGTATCGCTCTCGCTGCCGCACCAGCGGCGCCAGATCTTCCGGCTCATGGAGGACGCGGGCGTCGACGCCGGGCGGCACATCATCCAGGGCGGGTCGGCGTTCGAGCCCGAGGTCGCGGAGATCACCGGCGCCCGGTCGATGACCGAGGTGCAGGCCGAGTCGGCGGGCAACGCCGCTCAGCAGGCCGAGCGGGAGGTCGTGCAGCTCACCAAGCAGCTGGAGCGGGCGCAGAAGCGTGCCGCCGAACTGCGGGACGAGGCCGACCGGCTCGTCGCCCGCGTCGCCCGCGACCGGGGCGAGGACCCCGAGGCCGCTGTCGCCGAGGCGCAGGAGCAGGCCGTCGCCGAGGTGCAGGCCGCTGTCGAGGAGGCGGCGGCTGCGGAGGTCGCGGCTGAGCGGCGCGAGTTCCGGCGGGACGACCGTCGTGACGACCGTGGTGGTCGTGGCTTCGAGCGGCGTGACGGCGAGCGTGGCGGGTTCCGTCGCGACGACCGTCCGTTCAACCGTGACCGTGGTGACCGTCGTGACGACCGTGGTGGCCGTGGCTTCGAGCGCCGTGACAACGACCGTCCGGGCTTCGAGCGCCGTGACGGCGAGCGTGGCGGGTTCCGTCGCGACGACCGTCCGTTCAACCGTGACCGTGGTGACCGCCGTGACGACCGTGGTGGCCGTGGCTTCGAGCGCCGTGACAACGACCGTCCGGGCTTCGAGCGCCGCGACAACGACCGTGGCGGCTTCGAGCGGCGTGACAACGACCGCGGTGGCTTCCGTCGCGACGACCGCTCCGGTCACCGCGGCAGCGACCGCCCCTTCAACCGCGACCGCCGCGACGACCGTCCCGGCTTCCGCTCCGGCGGCCACGACCGCCCGTCCTTCCGCCGCGACGACCACCGCGGTTCGGGCACGGGGTCGTCGTCCTTCCGCCGCGACGACAAGCCGCGCTGGAAGCGCAACGGCTGAGACTGAGTGAACCTGGAGGGCCCCTTGCTTCGGCGAGGGGCCCTCTGCCGTGCGCTGCACCGGCTCTGTAACAGCCGTGCGTCCGTCATCTGTGACGCGGCTGCCGGGCCACCGAGACATGCGGCAGGTCTCCTGGGTGCCGGCCGGAGAACATCCGCTCCGGCCGGGAAACCCCACACATCCCAAGGAGCCACCATGTCCTCGACCGAGGCTTTGGAGACCCCGAGCGTGCAGCGCTCTCTGTCGTCCCGGCTGCTCGCCCACGCCCGCAAGGCCGTGATCCCGGCCCTGCTGCTCGGCGCCACCGTCGGCGGGCTCGGCCTGTCCACCGCCGCGCAGGCCGCCGACGGCCCCCAGTGCCCGCCCACCGCCCAGACCTGCCGCGCCGAGGCGCCGTGGCGCGGGGAGCAGCCGAACGGCGTCTCCAACGAGGACTGGCGGGGCGCCATGACCGCGGCCCAGTTCTGGAGCGACCACCAGACCGTCCGCCAGGGCAACAGCGGCGGGCACCTCGTCACGGGCCAAGGAGGCTGGCCCGGCGACACGGCCGGCCGGGGCTGGTACTCGTACACCACCGGCACCTGGCGCAACCGCACGACGTGGTGGATCTACTACGGCGGCCAGTTCTGGGACCGGGACAACAGGGTCGCGCACCACGAGGAGTTCGACTACGGGATCTCGGCCTGGGACGCCAACGGCGGGGGCGGGCAGTACCGCGAGTACGACGTCTTCGCCCACACGGGCACCGACAGCGGCATCCGGGGCAAGGTGCGGATCGTCCGCAACACCCGCAACGGCCACGTCTACGCGACGTTCGACCACTACGGGAGCTTCCACTACCTCGGCCGCTGGTAGCCGGCGTGCGCCCGCCGGGGCAGACCCCCGGCGGGCGCGCCCGCGCTCCCCTCCCCCCAGCCCGGAAGAACGCCATGCAGACCAGCACGCACAGCATCCGCCCCCTGTCCGCGTCGGAGACGGTCCCCGCGTCGGCCAAGGAGATCCTCGGCACCCGCTGCCGCACCAACATCGACCTGTACGCCGAGTGGGCGTCCGTGCTCGGCTTCCCCGCCTGGTTCGGCCACAACTGGACCGCGTTCGAGGACTGCCTGCGCACCCTGGCCGACGGGTCCGGCCCGGTGACGATCGTGCTCCGCAACGCCGCCCTGCTCCTGGAGGACGAGGGTCCGAGGGAACTCGGCGTCTTCCTGGACATCCTGGAGAGCAACGCCTTCGGGCTGCTCCTCCTGGACGACTCCGCCTGCGACCTGGGCCGGCTGGCCCGGCGCGTGACGGCGGCCGGCTTCAGCCTGTCGGCGCTGGCGGAGGGCTGAGCACCGGGCGCGTGACGGCGGCCAGCTTCACTCTGCCGGCGCTGCCGGAGGGCTGAGCACCGGGCGCGTGACGGCGGCCGGGTTTTACCCTGCCGGCGCTGCCGGAGGGCTGAGCGCCGAGGCCGGCTCAGGGGCGCAGCTTGTAGCC
>NZ_LIRL01000695.1 GCF_001419795.1 Streptomyces niveiscabiei | reverse complement strand
CGGGCGCGCGCCCGGGTGTGCGTCCACCACCAGCAGATGCACCGTGTTCGATCCCACGTCGAGGACACCGAGTCTCATGTAAAGAACGCTACTGCCAGTGGGTCCGTCCTCCGTCCCTCCGTCTGTGCCGTGAGACGGCCGCGGCGACTTACCCTGGTCCCGTGCCAAAGACGAAAAAGGCGAAGAACGAGAACCGGGAAAAGCCGGAGAAGTCACCCAAGGGCGACAAGGCGGGCGAACTGTCCGGGAGTTCTTCGCAGGCGAAGTCATCGAAGGAACAGGCTCTGGAGGGTGACGAGAAGGGGCTCGACTTCGCGCGCGCGTGGGTCGAGTTCCCGGATCCCGCGGACGACGAACAGGTCTTCCGCTGCGACCTGACCTGGCTGACCTCCCGCTGGACCTGCATCTTCGGCAGCGGCTGCCAGGGCATCCAGGCGGGCCGCGCGGACGACGGCTGCTGCACGCTGGGCGCCCACTTCTCCGACGCGGAGGACGAGAAGCGCGTCGCCGGCTTCGTGGCGCGGCTCACACCCGAGATCTGGCAGCACCACGCGGAGGGGCAGCGCGGCGGCTGGGTCTCCAAGGACGACGAGGGCTCCCGCCAGACGCGCCCCTACAACGGCTCCTGCATCTTCCAGAACCGTCCCGGCTTCGCGGGCGGCGCGGGGTGCTCGCTGCACATCCTGGCGCTCCAGGAGGGCCGTGAGCCCCTGGAGACCAAGCCGGACGTCTGCTGGCAGCTGCCCGTGCGCCGGACGTACGACTGGATCGACCGCCCCGACGACACGCGGATCCTCCAGGTCTCCATCGGCGAGTACGACCGCCGCGGCTGGGGTCCCGGCGGCCACGACCTCCACTGGTGGTGCACCTCGGCGACATCCGCGCACGGCGCGGGAGACCCCGTCTACATCACCTACCGCCCCGAACTCACGGAGCTGATGGGCAAGGCCGGCTACGACCGCCTCGTCGAACTCTGCGAGGCCCGCCTGGCCTCCCACCTCCCCCTGGT
>NZ_LIRL01000694.1 GCF_001419795.1 Streptomyces niveiscabiei | reverse complement strand
CCCGGCGGCGTTTCGGTTGGGGCGGTTACGGGCTGGCGGGTGGCGTTCGCGTCCGGGCGTCCGGGTTCGGGCGGGCCCGCGCAGGTGCCGTCCACCGACGCGGCCTCCCGGCGCGGTGATCCGGCCCGCGCCCGCCCTCGAAGCGACCGATGCCCCGCGCGGCCACGGCCGGACGTCCGGTGCCGCACGGGACGGGAACCCGGCCCTCGCCCACCCGTCCCGGTGGCTCATATGCCGGTGAAATCAGGCGAATCGGTTCGACGTAAGCGCTTCGACACCGGGCCGTGAGCGACGACGCGTACGCCCGTGGACCGCCGCGCACCGAACGGCTCACCGGCGCGGGGAGCGAGACCGGAGCGCGACGGCGAGTGCCTCCCCCGCCCGCCCTCCTGGACTGGCCGCCTGGTCGCCTCGCCGCTCACGGGCGCACCGGCCGGCCGCGCGGAGACCTTCGGCCCGACGGCCGTCCCCGCCGGGAGGGCCCGGTGGACACCGGCATCGCGTTCCGGCCCCCGCCGCGTGGCGACTTTTCGACGGCGCAGACGTCTTGCGGAACACCGGGATCGGCAGTCGAATCGATTCGGCGCTAAGGCGCGCGGCCGGGGTTTCCCCATCACGAACAGCAGCACGGACAGCCCGGTACGGCGGCCGTCGCCGGACGCGGGTTTCGGCATGCCCTCAGGCCGGGCTGACCAGCGGAAACATTGGATGTATCGGATCCGGAATTCGCTGGGGCGGGCCTCTTGACAGGGATATGGGCCTGTGGAATCACTGGCAACATGGGATGTCTGAGTGCTCCATGGCACACGCGGACAGGAGCGGACGACGACATCCCGTTCGCACCGGCACGGCACTCTCCACCCCCCACCCCCGCCCAGCCGAGGACACAGGATGCAGTCTCCATCCGCTCCGCCCCGCAGCATCACGGCTCGCCTCTCCCGCTTACCCGTGCCGGCCGTGACAGGGGTGCTGGCCCTGCTGGCCATGCTCCTGGCCGCCACCCCCACCTGGCCGGCCCCCAAGTCCGGCCCGGCGCTGGTGAGTTCGGCGTCCGGACGATGTCTCGACGTCAAGGGCGGGGCCGATACCCCGGGCACGGCGCTGGAGATCCGGGACTGCGGCGGCCAGGCCGGACAGGCCTTCCAGTTCGGCGCGGGCGGCGAGTTGAGGACGCTGAACGGCACCCGGTGCGCGGACGCCGGTGACACCCGGACCACGCCCGGAGCCGCCGCGGTCGTCCGCCCGTGCGACGGACGGGCGACCCAGGTGTGGCGGCAGAACCCCGACGGCTCCGTCACCGCCGCGGCCTCCGGATTCTGCCTCGACGTCAGCGGGGCGGCCACGGCGAACGGCACCCCGGTCATCCTGTGGACCTGCAACGGCCAGAGCAACCAGAAGTGGACCACGTCGACACCCCCGCCCGCAGGCGGCTCAGGACCCTGCGACATCTACGCGGCGGGCGGCACCGCCTGCGTGGCCGCGCACAGCACGGTGCGCGCCCTCTACAGCGCGTACAGCGGCTCCCTCTACCAGGTCAGGCGGGCCTCCGACAACACCACCAGGGACATCGGCCTGCGGGCACCCGGCGGCTTCGCCGACGCCGCCGCGCAGGACGCGTTCTGCGCGGGCACCACCTGCGTGATCACCGTCGTCCGCGACCAGTCGGGACGCGGCAACGACCTGTGGTACCAGGGCTCGGCGCAGGTCCCGGGCTCCAGCCAGAGCAGCCCCGCGAAGGCGACCTCCGAGTCGCTCACCGCGGGCGGCACCAAGGCGTACGCGCTGTACATCAACCCCGGCAACAGCTACTGGCGCGACGGCCACCTCACGGGCGTACCGACCGGCGCCGCGCCCGAAGGGGCGTACATGGTCACCAGCGGCACCCATGTCAACTCGGGCTGCTGCTTCGACTACGGCAACAGCGAGACGACCCGCAAGGCCGACGCGGCCGGGGCGATGGACGCGATCAACTTCGGCACCCAGTGCTGGTTCGGCGGCTGCGCCGGCAGCGGCCCCTGGGTGCAGGCCGACCTCGAATGGGGCCTGTACTCGGGCGGCAGCCAGTCCTGGAATCCGGGCCAGCGGGCGTTCCCGAACAGGTTCGTCACCGCGATGCTCAAGAACAACGGGACCTCGCGGTTCGCCCTCAAGGGCGGCAACGCCCAGTCCGGTGCCCTGACCACCCTCTGGGACGGCGCCCTTCCCGCCGGCTACAGCCCGATGAAGAAGCAGGGCGCCATCGTCCTGGGCAGCGGCGGCGACTGCTGCAAGCCGGGCGGCGGCGCCAACCTGAGCGCCGGCACCTTCTACGAGGGCGCGATCGTCGCCGGCTACCCCTCCGAGGCGACCGACAACGCGGTGCAGGCGAACATCACCGCCGCCGGCTACCGCTGACGCCCCCGCACCCGGGGCGTACGGATCTCGCGGGGTCGCGGGCATCGGGCCGTCCCCGCGCGAAACCCCCGGCACACCCGCCTCCCCGGCCCGCAGCCGGACGCGACACCAGCGACGGTGCCCCGGGCGTGGACTCCACCGACCCGCGAAAGGAACCCACCGTGTCCGTATTCAGACGGCTGCTGCGGCGCCTGCGTGTCCCGACGGCCGTGTTCACGGGCCTCGTGCTGGCCGCCGGCGGCCTCGTCGGCACGGTCGCTGCCCCGGCCCACGCCGCGACCTCCCTCACCATCGACGGCACGTCCGCCGGCCGGACCTTCGACGGCGTCGGCGCGATCAGCGGAGGCGGCGGCAACAGCAGACTCCTGATCGACTACCCCGAACCCCAGCGCGGCCAGATCCTCGACTACCTCTTCAAGCCCGGCTACGGCGCCTCCCTCCAGATCCTCAAGGCCGAGATCGGCGGCGACACCAACTCCACCTCCGGCGCCGAACCGAGCCACCAGCACACCCGCTCCGACCTGAACTGCGACCGGGGCTACGAGTGGTGGCTCATGGAGCAGGCCAAGGCCCGCAACCCCGCCATCAAACTCGCCGGCCTCGCCTGGGGCGCGCCCGGCTGGATCGGCGGCGGCAACTTCTGGTCCACCGACATGATCGGCTACCTGGTCTCGTGGCTGGGCTGCGCCCGGCAGCACGGGCTCACCATCGACTACCTCGGCGGCTGGAACGAGCGCGGCTACAACGTCTCCTGGTACGTGCAACTGCGAGGCGCGCTCAACGCCGGCGGCTACGGCAACGTCAAGATCGTCGCCGCCGACTCGGACTGGGCCGTGGCGGGCGACATCAACGCCAACGCGGCGTTCCGGGCGGCGGTGGACGTCATCGGCACGCACTACCCCTGCGGCTACCGGTCCGCGCAGACCAACTGCTCGGTGCCGTCGGCGGCCACCTCGACCGGCAAACCGCTGTGGGCCAGCGAGAACGGCTCGGACGACTACAACGCGGGAGCGGCGGCCATGGCCCGCGGCATCAACCGCGGATACATCGACGGCCGGATGACCTCCTACCTCAACTGGCCGGTGATCGCGGCGCTCACCCCCAACCTGCCGTACCCCACCATGGGCCTCGCCCTGGCCGCGCAGCCCTGGTCCGGCCACTACACCGTCGGCAGGAACGCCTGGGTCATGGCGCACACCACCCAGTTCACCGCCCCGGGCTGGAAGTACCTCGACTCCTCCAGCGGCTACCTCGGCGGCAACCGGAACAACGGCAGCTACGTCTCGCTGAAGTCCCCCGGCAGCGCCGACTACTCCACCGTCATCGAGACCACGGACGCCGGCGGCGCCCAGACCCTCGACCTCACCGTGACCGGCGGCCTGCCGAGGGGAACCGTCCACGTCTGGTCGACCGACGTCAACTCCACGAACCCGGCCGACCAGTTCCAGCACACCGCCGACATCACCCCCACCAACGGCTCCTTCAGCCTGACCGTGCAGCCCCACCGCGTCTACACCCTCACCACCACGACCGGCCAGGGCAAAGGCACCGCCACCGGACCCGCCCCGGGCGCCATGAGCCTGCCGTACAGCGACTCCTTCGACGGCTACGCCGTCGGCACCGAGGCGAAGTACCTCATGGACTGGCAGGGCGCCTTCGAGGTGACGGCCTGCGGCGGCGGCCGGACCGGCAGGTGCGTGCGCCAGATGAGCCCCCAGAAACCCATCACGTGGGACGCGCTCTCCGACCCGCACGCCCTGCTCGGCGACGTCGGCTGGGGCAACTACACGCTGTCGTCCGACGTCCTGCTCGAACAGCCGGGCTACGTCGAGCTGATCGGCCGCGCCAACAGCCAGGACTACAGCAGCACCGGCGGGCTGAACGCCTACCACCTGAGGGTCGCCGACACCGGGGCCTGGCAGATCCTGAACTCGAACACCAACGGCAGCGTCACCACCCTCGCGCGCGGCACGACCGGAGCGTTCGGCACCGGCCGCTGGCACACCCTGGCCCTCACCTTCTCCGGCACCACCGTCACCGCCGCCATCGACGGCACGACGGTCGGGTCCGCGAACGACCGCACCTGGGCGGGCGGCCAGGTCGGCTACGCGACCAGCCAGGGCGAGACGGCCCAGTTCGACAACCTGTCCCTCACCCCCCGGCAGCGGGGGAGGCGGCACGACCGGACCGATCACCGCGGTCGCCTCCGGCCGGTGCGTCGACGTGCCCAACCAGTCGCAGACCCCCGGCACCCAGGTCGTGCTGTGGGACTGCAACGGCGGCGCCAACCAGCGGTGGGCGAGCACCTCGACCGGTGAACTGCGGGTCTACGACACCTTCTGCCTGGACGCGCCGGGCGGCGGCTCCGGCTCCCCGGCCGTCATCGCGGCGTGCACGGGCAGCGGCAGCCAGAAGTGGGCGTTCCACGCCGACGGCACCATCACCGGTACCCCGTCCGGCCTGTGCCTGGACGCGGCCGGGCAGGCAACCGGCAACGGGACGAAGATCCAGGTGTGGAACTGCACGGGAGGTGACAACCAGCGCTGGGGCATACGGAACTGACCCTTCGGGGGCCGGGCTCGGTGACGTGGCCGAGCCTGGCCCCCGGCTTCTTGAAGGGGGCTGAGGGGGGGGCTGAGGGAGGGGCCGTCAGCCCACGACCGCCGCGCGGACGCACAGCACGTCCGGCAGGTGCGAGGCCAACTGGCGCCACGTGTCGCCCTCGTCGGCCGACGCGAACACCTCGCCGTTGCGGTTGCCGAAGTAGACGCCCGCCGGGTCCGCGTCGTCCGTGCACAGCGCGTCCCGCAGCACCGTGCCGTAGTGCGCGGCCTGCGGGAGGCCCTCGCTCAGCGGCTCCCACGTCTCGCCCGCGTCGGTTGTACGGAACACCCGGCAGCGCCGGTCCGCCGGGACCCGGTCGGCGTCCGCCGTGATCGGGAAGACGTACGCCGTACCGCCCCGGTGCGGGTGCGCGGCGACCGCGAAGCCGAACGTCGACGGCAGGCCCGCGCCGATGTCCTTCCAGTGCGCGCCCCCGTCGTCGCTGCGGTACACGCCCCAGTGGTTCTGGAGGTACAGCCGGTCCGGGTCCGCCGCGTCCCGCGAGACCTTGTGCACGCACTGGCCGAACTCCGGGTCCGGGTCCGGCAGGAACACCGCCGAGACACCCGAGTTGGACGGCGCCCAGCTCGCCCCGCCGTCCGTCGTACGGAACACGCCCGCCGTCGACACCGCGACCGTCACCGCGCGCGGGTCGCGGGCGTCCGTCAGGACCGTGTGCAGGCCCTCACCGCCGCCGCCCGGGACCCACTGCGAGCGCGTCGGGTGTTCCCACAGCGGCCGGACCAGCTCGAAGCTCTCGCCGCGGTCCTCCGAGCGGTACAGCGCCGCCGGTTCCGTGCCCGCGTACACCACGCCCGGTTCGGCCGTCGCCGGGTGCAGCTGCCAGACGCGCTCCAGCGACGCCTTCGTGTCCTGCGGGAACTTCACCGCCGGCTTCGCCGGTTCCGTCCACGTCCGCCCCAGGTCGTCCGAGTGGAACACCGACGGGCCCCAGTGCGCGCTGTCGCCCCCGGCCAGCAGGCGCGGCGCCGGGCCCCTGGTGTCGATGGCGACCGAGTAGATCGCCTGCGCGTTGAAGTACGGGCTCTCGTCGAACTCCCACTCCGCGCCGTCCCCTTTATGCCCTCTGCGCCCGATGAACAGGCCCTTACGGGTCCCCACGGCGAGCAGTACCTCGGTCATCTCCGGTCACCTCCGCGACGTCTTTGTCCCAGCACCGGCCAGTCTGCACCCCGCCACTGACAGTCACCTCCGGAGTCCGCATCGCCGCAGGTCAACGGGGTCGGACAGAGATTCGAGCGGCTCTCGTCGGCCACATTCCGGCGGACGCCTGCGCGGGTGGCGGGGTGCGTGGGAACGTCGGGTCACACGACTCGCCCTGAGCATCCGGGCGGCTCGCTTCGTATGGAAGTGCGGTCGGGGGATGTTCGCGCGCTCATAGAGGAGGAAGCCTGCGATGGCGTTCCGTGGTCCGGGGATGTGGCTGTGGCGCGACCGGCGTCCGAGGGTCTTGCTGTGGCGCTGGCGGCGCAATCCCCTGAGGCGGCGCTCCGACGTCGTCGAGGCGTGGGTGCTGCTCGGGGCGTGGGTGTTCGCGGTCCTGACCGGGGTCCTCGCCGGGTGGGTCGCCGCGGACAGCATGGAACGGGGGCTCGCGCGCGAGCGCGCGGAATGGCACACGGTCGAGGGGACCCTCACGGAGTCGGCGCCGCCGCCGTCCGCCGACCCGCAGAGCCCCGCCCGTACGGAGCAGCTCTGGACCAAGGTCACCTGGCCCGGGCCCGACGGCATACCCCACTCCGGCCAGGTCCGCGTCCCCGCGGGCAGCTCCGCCGGTACGCACGTCCAGGTCTGGACCGACGCCCAGGGCCGCCTCGTCACCGAGCCGACCACCCCCTCGCAGGCCCGCCTCCGCTCCACCCTGGTCGGCACCCTCGCGGGCACCACCACGGCGGCGATCCCCTTCATCACCGGCCGACTCCTGCGGGGGCGGCTGGAGCGGCGCAGGATGGACCAGTGGGGGGCGGACTGGGCGCGGTTCGATCCGCTGTGGGGGAGGCGGCAGACGGGGTGAGGTGAGGTG
>NZ_LIRL01000693.1 GCF_001419795.1 Streptomyces niveiscabiei | reverse complement strand
CCCCCGCACCACGACGTGGTCCCCGACCCCCATCCCGGCGGCGGCGTCGCGGACCCCGGCCGCCAGCCGGTCCCCGAGTGTGTGCAGCCGTGCGGTGATGCCCTCCTCGACGTACACGCTCTGCACGGCCATCGCGGCGGCCAGGGAATGCGTCTCCGCGCCGTGGGTCGTGGACAGCAGGAACACCCGGTCGCCGGAGCTTCGCAGCCCGCCCAGTTCCATCAGCTCGCGGCGCCCGGCGAGTGCGGCGACGGCGAAGCCGTTGCCGAGGGCCTTGCCGAACGTCGAGAGGTCGGGCACGACCCCGTACAGGCCCTGCGCCCCCGCCTCGGACCACCGGAACCCGGTGATCATCTCGTCGAAGACCAGCACGCACCCGTACCGGTCGGCGAGTTCGCGCAGACCGGCGAGGTAGCCGGGCGGCGGCTCGGTCTGGGTGGCCGGTTCGAGGATCAGGCAGGCGATGTCGCCGTCGCGGGCGAGGAGCGCCTCCGTCGCGGCGAGGTCGCCGTACGGGAACGACACCGTGAGGCCGTTCGGCGGGATGCCGGCGGACATCGGGGTGGTCGTGATGAACCAGTCGTCGGTGGAGAAGAAGGGATGGTCGGCGCAGAGGGCGACCCGGGAGCGGCCGGTGGCGGCGCGGGCGAGGCGTACGGCGGCGGTGGTCGCGTCGGAGCCGTTCTTGGCGAACTTGACCATCTCGGCGGTCGGCACGGTCGCGAGGAACCGCTCGGCGGCCTCGACCTCGACGACCGACGGCCGCACGAAGTTCGAGCCCCGGTCGAGCTGCCCGCGCACGGCCTCGATGACCCGGGGGTGCGCGTGGCCGAGACTGACCGAGCGCAGCCCGGAGCCGTACTCGACGTACCGGTTGCCGTCGACGTCCCACACATGGGCCCCGCGCCCATGGCTGATGACCGGCGCCAGGTTCTCCGGGTACTGGTCGTCGCCCTTGGCGTAGGTGTGCGCGCCCCCGGGGATCAGGGCGTGCAGCCGCTCGTTGGCCCGGCGTGACTTCTCGGTGCCCACGGTCATCCCTCCAGCCGCTTGAGAACCTCGGCGAGCCCGGGCGCCTCCCGGTCCCGGGGGGACAGCGAGGTGACGGGCAGCGGCCAGGGGATGCCCAGCTCGGGGTCGTCGAAGGCGATCGTGACGTCCTCGGACGGGTCGTGCGGCCGGTCGATCCGGTACGACGTGTCGGCGGTCTCGGTCAGTGCCTGGAAGCCGTGCCCGCACCCCGCCGGGATGTAGACGCTCGCCTGCGTCTCCCCGGACAGCTCGAAGAAGGCCCGGTTCAGGTACGTCGGCGAGGACGCCCGCAGATCCACGACGACGTCGAAGACCCGCCCGGACGAGCACCGCACCACCTTGGCCTCGCCCGCGCCGGAGCGCAGATGCAGGCCGCGCACCACCCCGCGCACCGACCGCGACAGACTGTCCTGCACGAAGGCGTCCGGGTCGATGCCCACCGACCGGACGACGTCGGCGTCGAAGGTGCGGCAGAAGAAGCCGCGTTCGTCGGCGTACGGCGTCGGTTCGAACAGGTACGCGCCGGTGATCTCGGGAACCGCGGTCGCTTTCAAGGAGCCTCCTGGCGGGACGGGTACAGCACGGTGGTCAGGGCGGCGAACTGGTGCTCCAGCCGCCGGGCGGTGGCGAGGTTGCGGTCGGCGAGCGTCCGCCGTACCTCGGTGGAGCGCTTCTCCAGCTCCCGGAACTGTTCGAGGAGCCGGTCGGCGTCGACGGCGCGCGCCGGATGGCAGTACGGGCCGAGCCCCATCGACGTCATCAGCGCCTCGCTCTTGGCGGCGTAGCTGAGCGCGAGGACCGGAGTGCCGGTCCGCAGGGCGCAGATCAGATTGTGGTAGCGGACGGCGACGACCGCGTCGGCCGCCGCCGTCTCCGTCATCAGGTCGGCCAGCGAGGCCGGTTCGGCGGCGCTGACCAGCGGCGAGCCGACCGCGTCGAGGATCGCGGCGACCACCGGCGCGTCGCACGTGTCGCCGGTCAGCAGCCGCACCCGCCGCCCTTCCCCGACGAGGACCCGCACGAACCGGATCGTCCCGTCGAGATACCGGGCGTGGATCTCGTCGGCCCGCGCCCGGTCGTCGTTGCCGCCGTGGAAGTCCATGACGCCGACGCACACCGTCCCCGGGGCCGGTGCCGCGACGGGCACCGGCAGCGAGAACGCGACGTCCGGATAGACCTCGTCCCGCGAGGTGTCCACGCCCATCGCCCGCATCGCGTCGCGCGCCCCGCCGTCCCGGTACGAGCGGTACGCCGCGAGCCGCGCCGACCACCGCACCAGCGCCCGCGTCGGCCGGCTGCGGATCTCGGCGGCGCCGACGCTGACCAGCGCGACCCGCGTCCCCAGCAGCCGCCCGCTCGCGCACAGCAGGAACAGCGCGTACGGGAACCCCCACGGCCGCAGCGGCAGCGTGGCCTCCAGGACACCCATCCCGGGCACGATCACCACATCGTGCCGCCGCACCCAGGCGGCCGTACGGACGATGTCGACGACCTTCCCGAGCCCCTTCCCGGCGACCGCCCCCGCCCGGGACGCCGTCCGGTACTCGCCCCGGTACCAGTGCAGCCGGGTCGCGGGGATGCCGAACCTCGCCGTCACCGCCTCGGGCCCGCCGCACAGCGCGTCCACGGTCACCGACGGATGCCGGTCCCGCAGATGGCGCAGGACGGCCTCCAGCGAGCCGTCGTTGCCGAGGTTCCCGGAGCCGAGCAGCCCGAACACCCCGACGCGCACCGGCTTCACGCCCGCCGCCCCTCGCGCCCGGCGACCAGGTCGTCCACGGACACCGACAGCTCCGACGGGTCGACCGGCGCCCGGTCCTCGACCCGCTCACCGCCGCCCGTGCGCGCCCGGCTCGTCAGCCACGCCGCGAGATGCCCGAAGCACGCCCGCCGGTCCGCCGACGACAGCGGCGCCCGCCGGATCGCGGAGGCGAACCCCCACACGTACTCGGCGAGCAGCCGGGGCGTCGGATGCAGCGGCCCCGCCCGGCGCGGGTCCAGGTTCACGCACCGCGCCCGCTTCGACGGGTTCGCGCGCTCGGCGCGGGTCGGGTGGTCGCGCCGGAAGTACAGCAGCTCCGGCACCTGGTGGAACCGCCCGTGCAGGGCGATCTCGGCGACGTACGTGCGGTCCGCGTGGTGGTAGCTGTCCATCGGCTTCACCCGCCGCAGCGCCTCGGTCCGGATCACCCCGTAGAAGTCGTCCCCGCCGGGCTCGAACAGCATGCTGCGAAACCGCTTCGGCGCATCCGGCGACGCGGTGTCGAGGGTGTACGCGTACGGCACCTTCACCTGGCCGTCCTCGTCGATGACCGCCTGGTCGGCGTGGGCGAGGATCACGTCCGGCCGCTCGTCGAGCGCCTCCACGCACCGCTTGAGGAGGTCGCGGGCGTACAGGTCGTCGTGCGAGGCCCACTTGAACAGCTCGCCCCGGCTCTCGGCGAGGACGTGGTTGTGGTTCGGCGTCGCACCGATGTTGCGGGGCAGGCGCAGATAGCGGATGCGGGAGTCCTGGGCGGCGTACTTGCGGCAGATGTCCTGGGTGCCGTCGGCCGAGGCGTTGTCGGAGATGACGAGTTCGAAGTCCTCGTAGGTCTGGCCGAGCAGGGCGTCGAGGGACTCGGCGAGGTACTCCTCGCCGTTGTAGACGGGCAGGCCGATGCTCAGCCTGGGACGGTCGGTCATGGCGTCCTCACTTCGGGAATCGGTTCCGGGCGGCGCTCGCGCAGGGCGGTCCGCAGGTGCAGCCACCACACGGCCGAACTGGTGACGGTCGCGGCGGCGACCCCCCAGGCCGAGCCGGCCGTGCCGGCCAGGGCGGCGCCGCCGAGGCCGCCGCCGACGTAGCAGGCGGAGGCGAAGAGCTGGGCGCGCAGGCTGCGCCGGGCCGCGCCGAGCGCGCGCAGCCCGGCCGCGGCGCCCGTGCCGAGACCGGCGCCCGAGACACCGAGGGCGATCGGCACGATCAGCGCGGACGCCGAGTGCCACACCTCGCCGAGCGCCGCCTCGCCCAGGGCGCCCGGCACCAGCAGCAGCGCCCCGCCCCACAGCAGGGCGCCCGCGGCCTGCCCGCCGCCCAGCAGGAGACAGAACGGGCCGAGCCGGTGCGGGGACTGCCGCAGCACCCGCGCCGCCTCCGGCACGGTCACCAGCGACAGCCCCATCAGCACCGCGAGGAACGGCCCCATCA
>NZ_LIRL01000692.1 GCF_001419795.1 Streptomyces niveiscabiei | reverse complement strand
GGGACCGGGGTGGCCGGCGACGGCACCGAAGCGGTCACCCTCGGCCTCCCACTCCTCGCGGGCTCGGACGATGTCCTCGTGGGTGCGGCCCACGAAGTTCCACCACATGACGATCTCCTCCTCGAAGGGGGTGCCGCCGAGGAGGATCACGCGTGCCGGTGCGCCGGACTCGTTGGCCAGCGTCAGGGTCCCGGCACCGCAGGGGACGTAGCCGAGTTCCGCACGCCGGAGGGTGGTCGTGGCGAGGCGGACGGTGCCGGTGTCGACCAGGACGCCGTGTTCGAAGGACGGGTCGACGGTCAGGGTGACCTCGGCGTGCGGGGCGAGGACGAGTTCGGCGCCGAGGAGCGGGGTGAAGGTGCGCACCGGGGAGGCGCTGCCGGCGAGGGTGCCGAGGAAGACGCGGAGTTCGGCGCCGTCGAGGCGGACCGGGTCGGGGACGTGGTGCTGGAAGTCCCGGGCGGCCGAGCAGTGTTCGCCGGGCAGGGCCAGCCAGAGCTGGACGCCGTGCACGAGGGTCGTCGCCGGGGTGGTGACCTCCGAGTGGCAGATGCCGTGGCCGCCGGTCATGAGGTTCAGCTCGCCGGGGCGGATCAGGGCGTGGGTGCCGAGGCTGTCGCGGTGCTCGATCTCGCCACTGAAGAGCCAGCTCACGGTCTGGAGGCCGGTGTGCGGATGCGGGGCGACGTCCATGCCGCCGCGCCCGGCGACCTCGGTCGGGCCGTAGTGGTCGCAGAAGCACCAGGCGCCGATCAGGGTGCGGGCGCGCTGCGGGAGCGTGCGCCGTACGGAGAGGGAGCGGGGGCCGCCCAAGGGGACCTCGCGGGGTGTCAGGACGTCGACGGCGTCCGGCGCGGGGTCGTCGCCGCCGCACTTCAGCGCCTCGGGGCCGGTTTCGGCGTTGCTCACCGGGGTCACCTCCCACAAGCTTTAGTTGGCATGTCAACCATCATGCCATCGGCGCGCCGCACGGAACAGCGCCGCACCCGGGTGTCAGTCCGCCTCGGCGGTGGGGCACTCCGGCGCCTCGTCGATCTTCCTCACGACCCGTTCCGACACCTCGGCGATCACCCGCAGCTCGGCCGGCGTCACATGGTCGAGGAACAGTCCGCGCACCGCCTCCACGTGCCGGGGAGCGGCGGCCTCGATCATCCGGCGGCCCTCGTCCGTGATGACCACGAACGCGCCGCGCCCGTCCTCCAGGCACTCGTCGCGCACCACGAGCCCGCGTTTGACCATGCGCGCGATGTGGTGGGACATGCGGCTCTTCTCCCACTCCAGCGCGCGGGCGAGGTCCAGGATGCGCCGGCGGCCCTCGGGGAGGTCGGTCAGTTCGACGAGGACCGCGAAGTCGGCGGCCGACACGTTCGCCTCCCCCTGGAGCTGGCGCGTCAGGTGCCCCCGGAGCCGGTCGTGCAGACGCAGGAAGCCGCGCCAAGCCTGCTGCTCTTCCGCCGTCAGCCACCGCACCTCTTGTTCCATGGAGAAAGTGTAAACGTAGTTGACACTTCACCGACCACCCGCTCCATCATCCGGCCGCGCTGAAACCGCCCTGAAACCCCGCTGAACCCGCCCCGCCGCATCCTCTGCCGCATGACGACAGAACAACGGCTCGCCATCGAGGCGTACGGGCTGCGCAAGGCGTACGGCGACAAGACCGTGCTGGACGGCATCGACTTCGCGGTGCCGACAGGAACGGTGTTCTCCCTGCTCGGACCCAACGGCGCGGGCAAGACCACGGCCGTCGGCATCCTTTCCACCCTGCTGACGGCGGACGCCGGGGACGGGAAGGTCGGCGGGTACGACCTCCGTGCGCAGGGGCACGCCGTACGGACCGCGATCGGGGTCACCGGGCAGTTCTCGGCGGTGGACGGGCTGATCACCGGCGAGGAGAACATGCTCCTGATGGCCGACCTGAACCACCTCGCCAGGAACGAGGGCCGCAGGGTCGCCGCCGAGCTGCTGGAGCGGTTCGAGCTGACGGACGCCGCGAAGAAGCCCGCGTCCACGTACTCCGGCGGCATGCGGCGGCGCCTCGACCTCGCGATGACGCTGGTCGGCGACCCCCGCATCATCTTTCTCGACGAGCCCACGACCGGCCTGGACCCGCGTTCCCGGCACACGATGTGGGGCATCGTCCGTGAACTGGTCGCCGCCGGCACGACCGTCTTCCTCACCACCCAGTACCTGGACGAGGCCGACGAGCTCGCCGACCGGATCGCGGTCCTGGACGGCGGCCGGATCGTCGCCCAGGGCACCCCGGCGGAGCTGAAACGCCTGGTCCCGGGCGGCCACGTACGCCTGCGCTTCACGGACCCGACGGCGTACGAGCACGCGGCGACGACCCTGCGCGAGACGACGCGCGACGACGAGACCCTGACCCTCCAGATCCCGAGCACCGGCAGCCAGCGCGAACTCCGCGCGGTCCTGGACTGGCTGGACTCGGCGGGCATCGAGGCGGACGAACTCTCCGTGCACACGCCGGACTTGGACGACGTGTTCTTCGCGCTGACGGCACAGCCGACGGCGACGACGCCCCTCAAGGAGCAGGTCCGATGACAACCCATGCCCTCCGCGACAACCTCACCATGCTCCGCCGTAACCTCCTCCACGCCCGCCGCTACCCCTCCCTCACTCTCAACGTCCTGCTCACCCCGGTCATCCTCCTGCTCCTGTTCGTCTACCTCTTCGGCGGCGTGATGAGCGCGGGCATCACCGGCGGCCCGGCCGACCGCTCCGCGTACGTCGCCTACGTCGTCCCCGGCGTCCTCCTGATGACGATCGGCGGCACGGCGCTCGGCACGGCGGTCGCGGTGTCGATGGACATGACGGAGGGGATCATGGCGAGATTCCGCACGCTGGCGATCTCCCGGGCGTCGGTCCTGACCGGCCACGTCCTCGGCAGCGTGCTGCAAACCCTCCTCGCGCTGGCCGTCCTGCTCCTGATCGGCGTGGCCATCGGCTTCCGCCCGAACGCGACCCCGCTGGAGTGGCTCGCGGCGGCCGGTCTCCTGACCGTGTTCAGCCTCGCCCTGATCTGGTTCGCGGTCGGCATCGGCCTCGCCTCCCCGAACCCGGAGGGCGCGAGCAACCTCGGCCTGCCCCTGATGATGCTGCCGATGGTGTCGAGCGCGTTCGTCCCGGTGGCCGACATGCCGGGCTGGTTCCGCTGGTTCGCGGAGTACCAGCCGTTCTCCCCGGCGATCGAGACGCTGCGCGGCCTGCTGCTGGGCACGCCGATCGGTACGGCGAACGCGCTGCTGACGCTCGGCTGGGCGGTGGGCCTGTCGGTGCTGGGCTACGCCTGGTCGAAGGCGCTGTTCGTGAGGGAACCCAGGCACTGAAACACGGCGTCGCGCCCGAACTCCCCGTACTCCGCGCGCGCTTTCGCGTACCCCGCCGCGTCGGCCCGCTCGGCGGCGGCACGGGCCCGCGCCGCCGACAGTACGGGGAAGTCCCGCGCCACAGGCACGAGTTCGCTCAACGCGACGAGCCGCACGGCCTCCGTGTCCCCCTCGGCGAGCCCCGCCAGCGCGACGGCGACCAGGACGGCACCGTACGAGGAACCCGGCGGGAGACCGGGCAGCAGTGCCCGCAACTCCCGCACCAGCCCGGCGACTTGGTCCAGGCGTCCGTGCAGGGCGTGCGCCGCGACCGCCCCGGCGCGGACCTCCAGCGACCACTTGGCCATGAACGGATCGTCGGCGCCGACCGTGCGGACGTCGTCGGCCGAGTGGCGCCACAGCCTGAGGCCGGCCTCGACGCGCCCGCGCGCCAGCATGAGTTCGGCGCGGGCGCCGAGGTCGGAGCTGAACGCCTCGGCGGACTCCGGGCGTTGGTCGAGCTCGGCGAGCCCGTACCAGTACTCGGCCTCGTCGACGCGGCCGAGCTGGAGGCAGGCGAGGGTCAGCGCCCAGCGCACGCCGACGGGGTCGGACCAGTCGTTGTGGGTGGTGCCGTACGCGCCGAGCGTGTCGTGGGCCGCGCGCAGCTGATCGTACGCCTCCTGGCTGCGCTCGGTGCGCAGGCAGAGTTCGCTGACGCGGCCGTGGGCGAGCAGGCGCAGGGCGGGGTTGTCGGCGGGGTCGAGCGAGGCGAGCATCCGGCGGGCGTGGTCGAGGGCGCGGGCGGTGTCGTGCGCGGCGTCCCAGACGTAGCTGGCGAAGGTCGACGCGGTCCCGGCGAGCATCGGCTCGGCCGCCTCGCAGAGTTCCGTCAGCCGCTCGTACCGGGGCGGGTGGATGTCCGGTACGGCGGCCAGGACGACGGCGAGGGCGCGCGGCACGGTGTCCGGCGGGGCGGGCGGCAGGCGGCGCAGGGTCGCCAACTGGCGTACGGCGTGCGGGCCGTGGGCCATGAAGAGGGTGCCGGTGGCGACGACGGAGGCGCTGCGGAGGGTCTCGATGTCGCGGGGGTCGTCGGGGTGGTGGTGGGAGAGGGGGCCGCCGGTCTCGGCGATGAGGGCGGCGAGGCGGGCGTAGTGGGACTCGGTGGCCCACAGGGAGCCGAGGACGGCGGTGACGGCGGCGGTCGTGGCACCGTCGGCGCGGGCCAGGGCGTGGCGCAGGGCGAGGAGGAGGTTGTCCTGTTCGGCGCGGACGAGGTCCCAGGCGGGCACGGGGGCGGTGCCGAAGAGGACGTCGTGGTGGGCGCGGCCGAAGTCGCGGGCCCAGGTGAGGAGCCGGCCGGTGACAGCCTCGTCCTCGCCCGCCTCGGCGCGGCGGGCGGCGCCGAACTCGCGGAGGGTCTCCAGCATCCGGAAGCGGGTGCCGTGCGGGGTGTCGGCGACCTTGAGGAGGGACTGCCCGGTGAGCTGTTCCAGCAGGTCGAGCGGGTCGGCGCCGGTGTCGAGGACGTAGCCGGCGGCCTCGGCGTCGAAGCCGCCGGGGAAGACCGACAGGGCGCGCAGGGCGGCGCGGCCGTCGGGGCCGAGGAGGTTCCAGCTCCAGTCGACGACGGCCCGCAGGGTGCGGTGGCGTTCGGGGGTGTCGCGGGCGCCGCCGGAGAGCAGGGCGAAGCGGTCGCGCAGGCGGCGGGAGACGTCGGCGACGGACAGGACGCGGACGCGGGCGGCGGCGAGTTCGACGGCGAGGGGGAGGCCGTCGAGGTGGGCGCAGATCTCGGCGACGGTGCCGGGCGGCAGGTCGACGCCGGGGCGGGCGGCGCGGGCGCGCTGCGTGAACAGTTCGGCGGCGGCCTCGGGCGTCAGCTCCGGCAGCGCGTACACGGACTCGGAGGTCAGGCCGAGCGGGGCGCGGCTGGTGGCGAGGATGCGCAGTTCCTTGAAGCGGGCGACGAGGCTCCGCACGAGGTCGGCGACGCCGGTGACGACGTGTTCGCAGTTGTCCAGCACGAGCAGGGCGGGCCGGGTGCCGAGCGCCGCGAGGAGGCCGTCCGGCATGCCGGTGCCGACGGCGGCGGCGACCTCGTCCGCGACCTCGTCGTCCGTGGCGACCCCGGCGAGCGGCACGAAGTGCACGACGGGCTGGGGCGCGGCGTGGCTCACGGCGTGCGAGAGGCGCGTCTTGCCGAGCCCGCCGGGTCCTACGACGGTGACGACCCGCGCGGTGCGCAGCAGCCCGGCGACCGCGGCGACATCGGCGTCGCGGCCGAGCAGGGGGTTGGGTTCGTACGGTACGCCGTGGCGGACGCGGGGCGTGTCGGCGTTCAGCAACTCCTGGTGCACGTCCCGCAGTTCGGGCCCCGGGTCGGTGCCGAGGGTGTCGCGCAGCTCGCGCCGGTAGGCGTCGTACCGGGTCAGCGCGGCGGCGCCGCCCTCGCAGCGCAGGAGTTCCGCGAGCACCTCCTCGTCCCGGGGTGCCTCGCGCAGCACGTCCCTGAGCGGTGCGCGGGCTTCCTCGCGCCGGCCGAGCCTGGCCAGGGAGAGTGCGCGGAGCCGGACCAGGGCACGCCGGGTGTGGGCGCGGTCGGCGCGCAGGGCGGACAGCGGGTCGTCCGGCGGCTCCTCGGCGCCGCCCTCCCACAGAGCGAGCCCGGCCTCGGCCCGTGCGAGCGCGCCCGCGTGGTCCCCGGCCCGCGCGCACCGGGCGCTCGCCGCCTCGTGCAGGAGCAGCGCGGAGCTGTCGATCTGGGCGGGCTCGAAGGCGAGCCGGTAGCCGGTCGGCGTGCTGAGGACCACGTCGGCGCCGAGCTGCGCCCGCAGCCGCGAGACGAGGATCTGTACGGCCTTCGCGGGATGCTCCGGCAGCTCCTGCGGCCACAGGCCCTCGACGATCCGGGCGGTCCCGCAGCCGGTGGCCGGATCTTCGGCGAGCAGGGCGAGGAGGCCGCGCAGCCGGGGCGCGGTGATCTCCCGGCCCCGGCAGGAGACGCGCGGCAGGAGGGTCAACTCGGTGGTCACTCGGGCAGGTTAGGTCACGTGTCGCCGAGCTTGTTGCCGAGCAGGACGTGCAGTTCCCGTTCCTGGTCGCCGGAGGCGGTCGTCAGGTCGCGGACCGTGAACAGGGAGTCGAGGGTGGTACGGAGGCGGTCGATCGCCCAGTAGCCGCCCTGCGCGTCGGCCTCGACGGTGGCGGAGAGGCGGGCCGGGGGCTG
>NZ_LIRL01000691.1 GCF_001419795.1 Streptomyces niveiscabiei | reverse complement strand
GTGCGGGGGTGCGCCGAGGACGGCCGCCAGCTGGTGGGGGGAGGCCGGGCCGAGCACCACACGCGCGCGCGTGTGCTGCCGTACGGCGTCGCCGAGGGCGTCGAGCGCGTCGAACTGTTCCGTCACGACCACGGTGACCTGGGCGGCGCGGCCGTGCCGGAGGGGCGTCTGGAGGTGGGTCTGGGGGTCCTTCTGGCCGTCGGTGGCCGCCAGGTGGGTGAAGGCGGTCGGGCGGTCCAGGAGGAGCCACAGGGGGCGCTTGGTGTCCTCGGGCGGGGGGTGGCCCTCCTGCCGGGCACGGTTCGCGGCGATCAGCCGCCGTTCCGTCTCCTGCGCCGCCCACTCCAGGGCGGTGAGCGCCCCGGCGAGCCCGACCTCGACGCCGAGGACGCCGTCGCGGCCGGTCAGGCACGCGTACTCGCCGGTGCCGCCGCCGTCGACGATGAGGACGTCGCCGTACCGCAGGGCCTGGAGGGCGATGGAGCGCAGCAGGGTGGAGGTGCCGGTGCCGGGCTGGCCGACGGCGAGCAGGTGGGGCTCGGTGGAGCGGATGCCGGTGCGCCAGACGACCGGCGGGACGTCGCGCTGCTCCTCGCCGTGGGTGAGGGGGAGCGTGCGCTGGGTGTGGGAGGGGTCGGTGAAGCCGAGGACCGTCTCGCCGGGCGCGGTGACGAAGCGCTGGGCGGCGAGGTCGGTGGGGAGCGGGTCGAGGACGTCGACGCCGAGTTCGTTGCCCTCCTCGTCCCAGGCGAAGAGGTACTCGCGGCCCCGGCCGGCCTTGGCGGACAGGAGCTGCTCCACGCGCGCGCGTGCCTCCGGTTCGCCGTCCGGGAAGTACGCCGGGTAGCGGATGCGCAGGCGCGCGACGCGGCCGGAGTCGTCGAAGTCGTACGCCGGGAACGCCTTCTCCCAGTCGCCGCCGTGGGCGTACAGGGGGGAGGGGTCCTCGGCGGTGGAGAAGTACGGGACGAGGGCCTCGTACAGGGAGCCCAGGCGGGCCGTCTGGGCCTCGTCGGGGCCTTCCGGGGCCGGTGGGGTGCGGTCCCGGCCCTGCCAGGCCGCTGCCGCCATCAGCGCGACGACGGCGAGCAGCGGCCCGTACGGCACGAACGCCACGACCAGGACCACCGAGGCCACCAGGAACAGCAGCGGTCCGCGCTTGTCCTTGGGGGTCTCGGTCCATCTGCGCCGCCCGGCCGAGGCCAGCCGGCGCAGCCCGCGCGAGATGGTGATCAGCGGGTGGAGGACGTCGGTGGCGCTGTCGGCCGCCGTCCGGGCCAGCTCCCGGCTCCGGGCGATCTGCGCGCTGCCTGTGCTCAGAATGCGGGGGAGAGGGCGCCGGGCCACTGCTGTCTCCTGGAGGTGCGTACGGGACGGGTGGTCAGAACTTGATGCCGCCGAGCAGGCTCGCGAGGCTCTCGCCGCCGGCCTTGATGCTGGGGGCGATGGCCGTGGAGGCCATGTAGAAGCCGAAGAGCGCGGCCACCAGCGCGTGGGACGCCTTGAGCCCGTCCTTCTTGAAGAACAGGAAGACGATGATGCCGAGCAGGACCACGCCTGAGATGGACAGGATCATTTGAGTTCTCCTGGCTAGGGGGGACAGTCACCATGAGTACTTCCAGGCTCACAGGATGTATCTATACGATAAAAGGTGCAAAAGGGTGAATTGGTGAGGATTTCCACCGTTCGGGGTAACTCTGCTTGCGCCACCCGAAGGGGATGATTGCCTCGAACGGTCCTGTTCGTGATCTTTGCCACGGCGGGCGCCGCCCATGTGTGCGACGAGCCAGTACCCTGTCGATTCACCCGTACGGCACAGCGCCGGCATCCGAGAGGCGGTCCGAACCGATGGCTGAAGCCCCCGACCCCGAGGTCGTGGAGCTGGCGACCAAGATCTTCGATCTGGCCCGGCAGGGTCGGACCGAGGCGCTCGTGGCGTACGTGGACGCGGGCGTTCCGGCCAACCTCACCAACGACCGCGGCGACTCCCTCGTGATGCTCGCCGCCTACCACGGCCACGCCGACGCCGTCCGGGCCCTCCTGGAGCGCGGCGCGCCCGCGGGGGACGTCAACGACCGTGGCCAGACCCCCCTCGCGGGGGCCGCGTTCAAGGGTGAGACGGAGGTCGTACGGGTCCTCCTGGCGGCCGGCGCCGACCCCGCCGAGGGCACCCCCTCGGCCGTCGACACCGCCCGCATGTTCGGCCGGGCGGAGCTTCTGGAGCTGTTCGGCGTTGGGTGAACAGCGGCCCTGAGGGCGGCCGTTCACCAGGTGATAAACAGATTTTCAGCAGGTAAATCGACCACAACGGGGGAGGCGGTACAAGGCCGCCGGAAATTTCGGTCGCGGCAGGCAGAACGGCCGGGTCATCATGACGTCGTGATTCACGGACACGATGGCTGGGCAGGTGTTGCCGCACCGCGTGGGCCGTGACGCGGCCCGCATGGGCCCACCGACGAGAGGCAGAGGAAGATGGTCTACAGCAAGCAAGAGACGGCGGGCGCCCCGACGTGTTGTCACGCGGCCAGGTAGTGCACGATCCCCGGTTGCGTCGACGCTTGATGTGAGGCTGTTTCCCATGTTCGATCCGGTCATAGCGCCCAGCGGAACCCTGCTCGGCCTCCTCCAGAGGGGCCGCGGCGACGGCACGCTGCACGCGCTCACCGCACCGCGCGCCGAGGCGCTCGCGGCCCTGAACCACTGTGTGCTGCGCGATCCACGCCACGACTGGCAGGTGGAGAACCGCTCCCTGTACTACGCCCGTCTCTACCTCGACCTGAACGGCGAGCTGGACGACATCGAGGCGCATCTCTTCGACGCCGAGGACGCCTTCGACACCGAGGAGTCCCGTACGGGCCTGGCCCTCGCCGTCCTCGGCCACCTCGCCTCGTACGGCAGGCGCGACGCCCTGTGGCTGCTGCGCCGGTACGCCACCTCGGGCGCCAACTGGTCCTGGGCGCTCGACGAACTCGCCCTGCGCGACGACGACGCCGGCCTGCGTGCCCTCGCCATGCCGGTGCTCGCCCGGTTCGCCACCGACGCCGAGGGCGAGGCCGAACTCGCGGCGACCGTCCGCGACGCCTTCGAGCCCCGGCCCTGGCGGCTGTGGGCCGAGGATCCCCGCGAGTACGTCTCCGCGCGCGTGCGCGCCGCCCAGGAGACCGGCTGTTTCGACCGCTGGCAGCGCCAGATGAGCCCCAGCGGGCCACGCCCCGGCTGGAGCGTCGCCGCCGTCTTCGAGTGGGCCCAGCAGGGCGTCGAGCGCGGCGCCGCGCTCCATGTGCCCGCCGCTCGCTGTCTCGCGGCCGTCGCGGGCCCCGAGGACCGTCCCGAGATCCTCCGGGCCGCCCAGGACGGCACCGAGGGCGCCCGCTGCACCGCGCTGCGCTACCTCGCCGACAGCCACGACCCCGCCGTCCTCGACCTCGTCGAACAGGCCGTCGCCACCGGCACGACCCCTGTCGTCGAGGCCGCCGTCGACGCCTTCGAGCGGATGCGGTCCGTCGCCGCCGTCGACCGCGCGCGCGGGTGGGTCCACCGGCCCGACCCGCTCGGCGCCGCCGCCGGACGCGTCCTCGCCTGCCGGGGCGCCACCCGCGACAGCGACCTCGTCCTCGGCGCCCTGCGCGAGGCCGTACGCGGAGACGGGTGCGACGCGACGACCCTGTGGCCCCTGATCGACGGCGCCCGGCGGCTCGGCATCGTCTGCGCGGCCCCCGTCCTGCGGCACATCTACCGCGAGACCGCCTCCTCGCACCTGCGCGGCCACTGCGCACAGGCGCTCGCCGCCACCGACCCCTCCTTCGCCACCGGCTTCGCCGTCGAATGCCTCTGGGACTGCGAGGAGACCACCCGGGAGGTCGCCGCCCGGCACGCCGAGACCGGCGACGCGCGCGTGGTGGAGCGATTGCGCCGGCTCGCCGCCGACCCCGCCGAGGAGGCGGAGGTCCAGACGGCCGTACGGAGCCGGATCGGCCCGGACACGGCCGCCATGTGACCGCTTCTGATTTCGCGTGATCGTTCTTGACCGGAACAGGCTCCCCCGTGTGATCGAAACGGGCCCCCTTCCGCCCGCCGGGTGAACACCCGACGACCCTCGGGTCAGACGGACATGGACACCGTCTGACCTGCTCGGGTGTGCAGCTCAACGCTCACGCGGCGTTCGTCGTTCGGAAAGATCCACTTTGACGCGTTCACGTCCGGCGCGGAGACAACACCCGTATGCGTGTCGTCATCGTGACCGAATCCTTTCCCCCCGACGTGAACGGCGTGGCCCACTGCGCGCTCCAGACCGCCCGGCACCTCGTAGATCGCGGTCACGCCCCCGTCGTCGTCGCCCTCCCCAGCCGACGCCTCGCCGCGACGATCGTCGACCACCGGCCCGACGTCGTCCACCTGGCCAGCCCCTTCGTCCTCGGCGTGCGCGGCATGGCCGCCGCCGCCAAGTTCGGCGTCCCCGCGCTCGCCGTCTACCAGACCGACCTCGCCGGCTACGCCCGCACCTACATGGGCGCCGGAGAGGCCGCCGCCTGGCGCCGCATCCGCTCCGTCCACTCCGCCGCCGACCTCACCCTCGCGCCCTCCAGCGCCTCCCTGCACGACCTCTCCGCCCACGGCGTGCCCCGCGTGAAGCTCTGGCCCCGCGGCGTCGACACGGAACGGTTCCGTCCCGACCTCCGCGACGACGCGATCCGCCGCGAACTCGCGCCCGACGGCGAGACGATCATCGGGTACGTCGGCCGGCTCGCCCCCGAGAAGCACATCGAGCTCCTCTCCGGCGTCTGCGCGCTCCCCGGCGTCAAGGTCGTCGTCGTGGGCGACGGGCCCAGCCGGCCCGCGCTCGCCGAGCAACTCCCCGGCGCCGTCTTCCTCGGCCGCCGCACCGGCGACGACCTCGCCCGGATCTTCGCCTCCCTCGACGTCTTCGCCCACACCGGGCCCTTCGAGACGTTCTGCCAGACCGTCCAGGAAGCCATGGCCAGCGGCGTCCCCGTCGTCGCACCCGCCGTCGGCGGGCCGCTCGACCTCGTCGCCGACGGGCGTACCGGGCTGCTCTTCCCGGCGGGCGACCGCGACGCCCTGCGGGACGCCGTCGCCGCCCTCGCCGCCGATCCCGCGCGCAGGGCGGCGTAC
>NZ_LIRL01000690.1 GCF_001419795.1 Streptomyces niveiscabiei | reverse complement strand
CCTGCCCGGCGAGGACGGCGTGACCTTCGCGGTCCTCTTCAAGTTCCACCACGCCCTGGCGGACGGCCTGCGCGCCCTGACGCTGGCGGCGGCGGTCCTGGACCCGATGGAGGGACCCGAACCACGGCGCCGTACGCGCCCCGGGGACGAGGAGGAGACGCCGTGGGTACGCCGGCTGCTGAACGCCCCGGCCGACCTGGCCGCCGGCGTCTCCGGCCGCATCCAGGACGCCCTCTCCGGCGCCGGGCGCGCACTCGACANNGCCGTCCGCTCCACCCCGGCGCTCACCTCCGAACCCTCCGGCACGCGCCGTACCGCCGGGGTCGTGATCGACGTCGACGATGTGCACCGGGTGCGCAAAGCCGTCGGGGGGACCGTCAACGACGTACTGATCGGTGTCGTCGCGGGGGCGCTGCGGCGGTGGCTCGACGAACGCGGGGACGGGAGTGCGGGGGTGGTGCCCCGGGCGCTCGTGCCGGTCTCGCAGCGCCGTCCCCGTACCGCTCATCCGCGGGGGAACCGGCTCTCCGGGTATCTCGTGCGGCTTCCCGTCGACCAGGCGGAGCCGCTCGCGCGGCTCGCCGCCGTACGGGCCGCCATGGACCGGAACAAGGACGCCGGGCCCCGCCGGGGCGCGGGGGCCGTCGCGCTGCTCGCCGACCATGTGCCCGCGCTCGGGCACCGGATCGTGGGGCCGCTCGCCGGGCAGGCCGCGCGGCTGTGGTTCGACGTGCTCGTGACCAGCGTGCCGCTGCCCGGGGTGGGGCTCAGGCTCGGCGGGCACCCCGTCGTCGAGGTGTATCCGTACGCGCCCCTCGCGCGCGGACAGGCGCTCGCCGTCGCCCTGTCCAGCTACCGCGGGCGCGTGCATGTGGGGCTCGTCGCGGACGGCGCGGCCGTACCCGATCTCGACCGGCTCGCCGCCGCCGTGAGCGCCGAGGTGGAGACGCTGGTCACGGCGACCGCCGCGGGTTTGGAGGACGGGCGGGGCGCTCCGTAAAATCATCCGTTCGAAAGCGGACGCGACCGGCGCGCCGCACGGCGAGTCGAGGAACACAGCGCGATGACGGTGACAGAGGACGGCGAGGTCGCGTACGGCCCCGGGATCGACCCCGAGCGGCTGGCCGTCTGCCTGAGCGTGCTGGACGAGCTGGACAAGCTCGACGTCGACCACCCCGACGCGATCACCGTGCGGCGCGCCACCGCCGGCATCTACCGCACGGTCAAGCAACGCCGCAGGCAGGAACGCCGCGCCGCGAAGACCGCGCACGACAAGTCGGTCACCGAGGCCACCGCCACCGGCTCCGCGCAGCGCATCGACGACGAGACGGAGGGCATCCTGCCGTCCTCGGTCACCGAGGCCGGGAAGATCGCCGGCGTCCTCCAGCGCCCCCGCTCCTGCTACACCTGCAAGACCCGGTACGTCGAGGTCGACTACTTCTACCACCAGCTCTGTCCGCAGTGCGCGGCCCTCAACCGCGCCAAACGCGACGTCCGCGCCGACCTCACCGGCAAGCGCGCGCTGCTGACCGGCGGCCGGGCCAAGATCGGCATGTACATCGCGCTGCGGCTGCTGCGCGACGGCGCGCACACCACGATCACCACCCGCTTCCCCAAGGACGCCATCCGCCGCTTCACCGCGATGGACGACTCCGCCGACTGGATCCACCGCCTCGAAGTCGTCGGCATCGACCTGCGCGACCCCGCCCAGGTCGTCGCCCTCGGCGAGCGGATGACCGAGGCCGGGCCCCTCGACATCCTCATCAACAACGCGACCCAGACGGTACGGCGCCTGCCGTCCGCGTACGCCGCCCTCGTGGACGGAGAGTCCGCGCCGCTGCCCGCCGGGGAACTGCCCGCGCACCACGTCATCGGCGCGTTCGGGTCCGGCGCGGTCGACGGGATCGCCGCGCTGCCCCTCGGGTCGTCCGGGATCGACGCGCAGAAGGTCGCCGACCTCGCCCTCGTCGCCGGGAACGCGAGCGTGGAGCGGCACCTCGACGGGACCGCCATCGACGCGGGCGGGCTCGTCCCGGACGTCGTCGACACGAACACGTGGGTCCAGTCCATCGAGCAGATCTCGCCCGTCGAGCTCCTCGAAACCCAACTCTGCAACTACACCGCGCCGTTCATCCTCATCAGCGCGCTGCGGCCCAGCATGGCCGACGCCGCGCGCAAGGCGGTCAGCAAGCGCGCGTACGTCGTCAACGTCTCCGCCATGGAAGGCGTGTTCGGCCGTGGCTACAAGGGCGCCGGGCACCCCAACACCAACGCCGCCAAGGCCGCGATGAACATGGTCACCCGGACCAGCGCCGAGGAGATGTTCCAGACCGACGGCATCCTCATGACCTCCGTCGACACCGGCTGGATCACCGACGAGCGGCCCCACTACGACAAACTCCGCCTCGCCGAGGCCGGGTTCCACGCGCCGCTCGACCTCGTCGACGGGGCTGCGCGGGTGTACGACCCCGTCGTGCGCGGTGAGGCGGGCGAGGACGTGTACGGGGTGTTCCTCAAGGACTACGCGCCCGGGAAGTGGTAGCGGCAGGGCACTGACCGGCGTTTTCAGGTCAGGCTCGAATGTCGTGGCGTGGAGGCGGGGAGCGGGGGGACAGTGGGAACGGCGCACCACCGCGCCACTCCTCTCTCCTCGTGTCACGACGACAGGACAGGACCGGGTCATGGGACGTTCGGAACTCTCCGCCTCCGCTGGGGCCTTACGGCCGGGCCGCCGCAGCGTACTGCTGGGCGCGCTCGGCGCCGCCGCAGCCGGCGTACTGGCCGCCCGACCGGCGTACGCCGCCGCCGCGCCGGGCTACACCTTGCTGACCCGCGCCGCCTGGGGCGCCGACGAATCACTCCGGTTCGCCGCCGACGGCACCGAGAAGTGGCCGACGGAGTACTACCCCCTCCAGACGGTCAGCATCCACCACACCGCCGACGGCAGCACCGACCCCGACCCGGCCGCCCGCGTCCGCGCCATCTACCGCAACGACACCATCGGCAAGGACTTCGGCGACATCGGCTACCACTACCTGATCGATGCCGCCGGCCGCGTCTACGAAGGCCGTTGGTCCGGCACGGACGGCACCCCCGCCCACGACGCCACCGGCCGCCTCGTCACCGCCGCGCACATCGGGGGCTTCAACTCCGGCAACGCGGGCATCGCCCTGCTCGGCACGCTGACCTCGACACCGGCGTCGGCCGCCGCCCGCGCGAGCCTCGTCGGACTGCTCGCCGAACTCGCCGCGCGGCATACGATCGACCCGCTGGCCACCGCCGTCTACCGCAACCCGGTCAGCGGGGTCACCCGGACCGTCCCCACGATCAGCGGCCACAAGGACTGGGCGGCGACCCAGTGCCCCGGGACGCTGCACGCCGAACTGCCCGCCCTGCGCGAGGAGATCGCCGGGATGCTCGGCGGCTGACACCGGCAGGTCTGCCCGGCATCTCACGCGGGGGCGCCGAACTGTTCTACTAGATATATATCAGTTAGTATGGGCTTGTGTGGTCGGCAGCCCCCGGTGACCGACGTGACAAGAGGGAACAGGTGAACGCCGTGCTGGTCAACTCAGCTCTCAACTTCGGGATCCTCGCCGCGCTGAGCGCCGTGTTGTACGCCGCACCCGGTCCGGCCCTCAGTTCACCCGCCGTCCCCTTCGGTGTCCGGGTCCCGCCGGACCGGGCGAACGACCCGGCCGTCGAGACACAGCGCAAGGGGTACCGGGGCCCGCTGCTCGCCGTCGCGGCGGCCGTCATCGTGGCGTCCGTCGCGCTCGGCGCGGCCCTCGACACTCCGGCGGCCGGCGCCTTCGGCGCGGTGCCGCTGTGCGCCGCCGCCGCCACCCTGTGGACACGCGCCCACCGGCGCATCGCCCGGGTGAAGGAGGCGGACGGCTGGTACGACCGGACACGGCAGGGCGTCGTCACGGACATGTCGCTGCGCACCGATCCCGTACGGCTGCCCTGGGCCTGGACGCTTCCCGCACTGGCCGTGACCGCCGTGACCGCCGTCGTGGGCGCTGTCGTCTACCCCGACCTGCCTGCCCGCCTCGCCCTCCCCGAACGCACCCTCGGCGGCACCGCCTTCCGCGAATACACCACCAGCGTGTGGCTCGCCTTCAGCCTCGTCTTCGCGCAGGCGCTCGTCACCCTGGCCGGCGTGGGCGCCGTGTACGGCATCCTGCGCGCCCGCGCCGACCTCGACGTGTCCCGCCCCGCGAGCAGCGCGGCACGCCACCGCCGCTACCTGGCCGTCACCTCCCGCGCCCTCCTGGGCATCACCGCCCTCCTTAACCTCATGCTGCTGGGCATGTCGGCCCTGATGTGGAGCGACAGCCGCTCCTTCCCCCTCCTCACCCTCACGATCGCCGTCCCCCTGCTGGCGGCCCTCTCCGTCTCCGCGTACCTGATCCTGCGCGTGGGCCCCTCCGGCAGCCGGCTGCCCGACGCCCCGGCCGAGCCCTCCACCGGCCTCGTCCCCCGCGACGACGACCGCTTCTGGCGCCTGTCCGGCACCCTCTACGCCAACGCCGAGGACCCCGCGATCCTGGTGCCCCGCCGCGTCGGCATCGGCTGGACCGTGAACATGGGCAACCCCCGCTCGCTGCTGATCGCGTCGGCGGTCCTGGCGGTGGCGACGGGAGCGGCGGTCGTTCTCGCCGTCGCCTGAGCACGGGACGGCGCTCTCGCCGCTCCCCCCTCCTCCCGGCAGGGCCTTTCGGGCTCGGCAGAAACCTCTTCTGGCTGTCCACGCCCCCTGTTTGACTACTGCGCGGAGCAACCCCATCACCCACGGGGAGGGCACATGACGCGGGCAGGTGCGGCGGTCGCGGTTCGGGCCGTGGGACATGCGTTACCGGAAGCGTCGGTGCGGCTCGACGCGCTCCCGGCACTCGCCGAACCGGCGGGGGACCGGGAGCGCACCTTGAGAGGGCTGGGCATCGAGACCGTGCGGGTGGCGGAGGGCACGGACGCCACGGAGCTCGCGGAACGGGCGGCCCGGGAGGCGCTGCGAAGAGGCGGGATCGACGGTCCGGAGCTGGGCGGCCTCATCGTCGTGGAGCAGCGGGCCCCCGGGAAACTGCTCAGCTCGGAGGTCACGCGGCTACAGCGACTGCTCGGCGCCGAACGGGCGCTGGCGTTCTCCGTCGGCGGGCTGGGCTGCGTGTCGGTCACCCCCGCCCTGCTCGCGGCCCGCGGACTGCTCGCCGCCGATCCGGACCTGCGTGACGTGCTCGTCGTCCACGGCAGCACCCCGGCCTCCCCGTACCGCTACCGGCACCCGGTGACCGTCAACGGGGACGGCGGACAGGCCCTGCTGGTGTCGCGGAGCGGGGCCCTGCGGGTGCTGGACATCGCGCAGGAGACGAACGGCGCGTACTGGGACCTCTTCCACGTCGACTACCGGGACCGCCCGTCGGCCGAGTGGCGGGAGGAGTGCGCCGACCTGCCCGGATACTCCTTCCGGCTGGCCGTCGAGACCCGCGACCGGCTCACCGCGATGCTGCGCACGCTCCTGGAGCGCAACGGGATGACGCCCGCCGACGTGCGCGGATACGTCAGCCAGAACCTGTCGGCCGGCGGCCACGCGTTCACCGAGGAGGTCCTCGGGATCGAACTCCTCGGCGTCTGCCGGGAGAACCTGCGGCGCTACGGCCATCTCGGCCCCAACGACGTCTTCCTCAACCTCCACACCGCGCTGGAGCGCGGGGAGTTCACCGAGGGAGACCGCGTCGTCGTGATCAACGTGAGCCCGGTGGCGGCCTGGAGCCTGCTGCTGATCGAGACGAGGCCCCGGGAGGCCATGGCGTGACGGACACCGACGGCACCGCGACGACCGCCCCCGACGTCCTGTCCCTGTTCCTGGCCGGCGCCCGCGAGAAGCCCGGCACGCTCGCCGTCGTCGTCGGCGGGAGCGCCCTCACCTACCGGGAGCTGGCCACCGCGTCCGGCACGCTCGCCGCCCGGCTGCACGACGCCGGAGTACGCCCTGGACAGACCGTGCTGCTGCGCCTGCGGCAGAGCGCCCACACGGTCGTCGGCATGATCGCCGCGCTGCGGCTGGGGGCCGCGTGGTGCGTCGTGGAACCCCGCCACCCCGAGGACCGGCCCGCCGCGCCGCCGCGGGACGTGGACTGCGCGGCGGTCGTCGTCGAGGGCGGGGCGGGGG
>NZ_LIRL01000069.1 GCF_001419795.1 Streptomyces niveiscabiei | reverse complement strand
CCTTGGACCGTGCCCGAACCCAGATCCACCCCCCCGCCGCCCGCCGCGCCGGCCCACCCGCATCTCGCCACGTTGAAGCGGCTGGAGAAGTCGTCCGGATCGCTGGCCGCGCAGGCCATCGCGAGGATGGACGAGAGCCTGCCGTGGTACCGGGCGATGCCCCCGGAGAACCGTTCCTGGATCGGCCTGGTCGCGCAGGCGGGCATCGCGGCGTTCACGGAGTGGTTCCGGCAGCCGGACGCCCCGCAGGCCATCTCGACGGACGTCTTCGGGACCGCGCCGAGGGAGCTGACGCGGGCGATCACGCTGCGGCAGACCGTCGAGATGGTCCGCACGACGATCGAGGTCATGGAGTCGGCGATCGACGAGGTGGCCGCGCCGGGCGACGAGGGGGTGCTCAGGGAGGCCCTGCTGGTGTACGCCCGGGAGATCGCGTTCGCGACCGCGCAGGTGTACGCGCAGGCGGCCGAGGCACGGGGTGCCTGGGACGCGCGGCTCGAATCCCTCGTGGTGAACGCGGTGCTGAGCGGGGAGGCCGACGAGGGGGCGGTGAGCAGGGCCGCCGCGCTGGGCTGGAACTCCCCGGAGCACGTGTGCGTCATCCTGGGCACCGCCCCCGACGGTGACTCGGAGCTGACCGTGGAGGCGATCCGCCGCGCTTCCCGGCACGCCAAACTCCAGGTGCTGACCGGCGTGTTGGGCACCCGTCTCGTCGTCATCGCGGGCGGCAGCGACAACCCCCTCGCGGTCGCCAAGTCGCTGATCGGCCCGTTCGCGGCGGGCCCGGTGGTCGCGGGCCCGGTCGTACCGGACCTCCAGACGGCGACCCGCTCCGCGCAGGCGGCGGCGGCCGGGCTGAAGGCGTGTCTGGCCTGGCAGGACGCTCCCCGGCCGGTGCTGGCGGACGATTTGCTTCCGGAACGAGCGATCGCGGGCGATCCCACCGCGCGCGGTCAGCTGGTGGAGGAGATCTACAGACCGCTCGAAGAGGCCGGTTCCGCGCTCCTGGAGACACTCTCCGTATATCTCGAACAGGCCAGCAGTCTCGAAGGCGCCGCCCGGATGCTCTTCGTCCATCCGAACACCGTGCGCTACCGGCTCCGACGTGTGACTGACGTCACCGGATGGTCACCCTCCGATGTACGCTCGGCCTTTACTCTGCGGATCGCGCTGATCCTGGGGCGCCTGGCCGACGGAGATCCCCAGACCTAGGCTTTTGTCGGGGCTCCACAAAACCCCCTGCTGTTCTTCGTCCCTGTCCCCACGGGCGGCCGCGCCCGTCCCCAAGAGAGAGTGTGAGAGTGCTCGTACTCGTCGCTCCCGGCCAGGGCGCCCAGACGCCCGGCTTCCTGACCCCCTGGCTCGATCTCCCCGGTGTCTCCGACCAGCTTGCCGCCTGGTCCGAGGTCATCGGGCTCGACCTGGTGCACTACGGCACGAACGCCGACGCGGACGAGATCCGTGACACCGCCGTCGCCCAGCCGCTGCTGGTCGCGGCCGGCATCGTCTCCGGCACGGCACTCGGTGCCTTCGCGCCGGGCGCGGTCGCCGGGCACAGCGTCGGTGAGCTGACCGCCGCCGCGTGGGCGGGTGTCCTGTCCCCCGAGGACGCGCTGTCCCTCGTCCGCAAGCGGGGCCTGGCGATGGCCGAGGCCGCCGCCGTCACCGAGACCGGTATGGCGGCGCTGCTCGGCGGCGACCCCGAGGTGACCCTCCCGCACCTGGAGAAGCTGGGGCTGACCCCGGCGAACATCAACGGCGCGGGCCAGATCGTGGCGGCCGGTACGGCCGAGCAGATCGCGGCGCTGGTGGCGGAGAAGCCGGAGGGCGTGCGGAAGGTCGTCGCGCTGAAGGTGGCGGGCGCGTTCCACACCCACCACATGAGCCCGGCGGTCGAGAAGCTCGCCGAGGCCGCGCAGGCCCTCACCCCGGCCGACCCCTCGGTCGCGTACGTCTCCAACAAGGACGGCAAGGCCGTCGCGACCGGCGCCGAGGTGCTGGAACGTCTCGTCGGCCAGGTCGCGAACCCGGTCCGCTGGGACCTGTGCATGGAGACGCTCAAGGAGCTCGGCGTCACCGCGATCATCGAGGCGGCCCCCGGCGGCACCCTGGTCGGCCTCGCGAAGCGCGCCCTGCCCGGGGTGAAGACGCTGGCCCTGAAGACCCCCGACGACCTCGACGCGGCCCGCGAGCTGATCGCGGAACACGGCGCCTGAGAGGAGATCCCGATGGCGAAGATCAAGCCCGGCAAGGGTCATCCGTACGCGCGCATCCTCGGTGTGGGCGGCTACCGCCCGACCCGTGTGGTCCCGAACGAGGTCATCCTGGAGACGATCGACTCGTCCGACGAGTGGATCCGCTCCCGGTCCGGCATCGAGACGCGGCACTGGGCGAACGACGAGGAGACCGTCGCCGCCATGTCGGTGGAGGCGTCCGGCAAGGCCATCGCCGACGCGGGCATCACGGCCGAGCAGATCGGCGCGGTGGTCGTCTCGACCGTCTCGCACTTCAAGCAGACCCCGGCCGTCGCGACGGAGATCGCCGACAAGCTGGGGACGAACAAGGCCGCCGCGTTCGACATCTCGGCGGGCTGCGCGGGCTTCGGCTACGGCCTGACCCTCGCCAAGGGCATGATCGTCGAGGGCAGCGCGGAGTACGTGCTGGTCATCGGCGTGGAGCGGCTCTCGGACCTGACCGACCTGGAGGACCGGGCGACGGCCTTCCTGTTCGGGGACGGCGCCGGGGCGGTCGTCGTGGGCCCCTCGAAGGAGCCGGCGATCGGCCCGACGGTGTGGGGCTCGGAGGGCGACAAGTCCGAGACGATCCGGCAGACGGTGCCGTGGACGGACTACCGCGACGGCGTCGTCGACAAGTTCCCCGCCATCGCGCAGGAGGGCCAGGCGGTCTTCCGCTGGGCCGTCTTCGAGATGGCGAAGGTCGCCCAGCAGGCGCTGGACGCGGCCGGCATCACCGCGAGCGACCTCGACGTCTTCATTCCCCACCAGGCCAACGAGCGGATCATCGACTCGATGGTGAAGACGCTGAAGCTGCCGGAGCACGTCACGGTCGCGCGTGACGTACGCACCACCGGCAACACCTCGGCCGCCTCGATCCCGCTCGCGATGGAGCGGCTCCTGGCGACCGGGGAGGCGAAGAGCGGCGACACGGCGCTCGTCATCGGTTTCGGGGCGGGTCTCGTGTACGCGGCGACGGTCGTTACCCTCCCCTAGGCACTCCGTTGCCGGATCACGCAATCCTGCGCCTGGCCACGGTAAGCAGCACAGCCAACCCTCTGGAAAGAAAAAGAAGGAGCGCCACCATGGCCGCCACTCAGGAAGAGATCGTCGAAGGTCTCGCGGAGATCGTGAACGAGATCGCCGGCATCCCGGTTGAGGACGTCCAGCTGGACAAGTCCTTCACCGACGACCTGGACGTCGACTCCCTGTCCATGGTCGAGGTCGTCGTCGCCGCCGAAGAGCGCTTCGACGTCAAGATCCCGGACGAGGACGTCAAGAACCTCAAGACCGTCGGCGACGCGACCGACTACATCCTCAAGAACCAGGGCTGACCCTCCCTGGGCTCTGAGCCTGTGGGGTGATTGCCCCGCCACCCGGCGGTGGCGCCGTTTCATCCTCGAAATTCCGTAGGAGAGAGAATTCCCGTGAGCCCGACCAATCGCACCGTGGTCGTCACCGGTATCGGCGCAACCACACCGCTGGGTGGCGACGCAGCCTCGACCTGGGAAGGTCTGATCGCCGGCCGGTCCGGCGCGAAGGCGCTGACCCAGGAGTGGGCGGCCGAGCAGGCCGTCAGGATCGCGGCCCCGGCCGCGGTGGACCCCTCCGAGGTGCTCCCCCGCCCGCAGGCCCGCAAGCTGGACCGCTCGGCGCAGTTCGCGCTGATCGCCGCGCAGGAGGCGTGGGCCGACGCCGGCTTCACCGCCCGCGCCGGCGACGACGCCTCGATCAACCCCGACCGGCTGGGCGCGGTCATCGCCTCCGGCATCGGCGGCGTGACGACCCTGCTGGACCAGCACGACGTACTGCGGGAGAAGGGCGTACGCCGCGTCTCCCCGCACACCGTCCCCATGCTCATGCCGAACGGCCCCTCGGCCAACGTCGGCCTGTACGTCGGCGCCCGCGCCGGCGTCCACACGCCGGTCTCCGCCTGCGCCTCGGGCGCGGAGGCGATCGGCTACGCGATCGAGATGATCCGCACCGGCCGTGCGGACGTCGTCGTCGCCGGTGGCACGGAGGCGGCCATCCACCCGCTGCCGATCGCCGCGTTCGGCAACATGATGGCGATGTCCAAGAACAACGACGACCCGCAGGGCGCGTCCCGTCCGTACGACAAGGCGCGCGACGGCTTCGTCCTCGGCGAGGGCGCGGGTGTGGTCGTCCTGGAGTCCGCCGAGCACGCGGCGGCGCGCGGCGCGCGCGTGTACGCCGAGGCCGTCGGGCAGGGCATCTCCGCCGACGCGCACGACATCGTGCAGCCGGAGCCGGAGGGGCGCGGCATCGCCGCCGCGCTCAACCACCTGATGTCCTCCACCGACCTGGACCCGGCCGAGATCGTTCACGTGAACGCGCACGCCACCTCCACGCCGGCCGGTGACATCGCCGAACTCAAGGCGCTGCGCAAGGTGTTCGGGGACCACGCGGACCACTTCGCGGTGTCCGCGACCAAGTCGATGACCGGTCACCTGCTGGGCGGCGCCGGTGGTGTGGAGTCGGTCGCGACCGTCCTCGCGCTGTACAACCGGCTCGCGCCGCCGACCATCAACGTCGAGCACCTCGACCCGGAGGCGGAGGCCAACGCGGACGTCGTCCTCGGCGAGGCCCGCAAGCTGCCCGTCGAGGGCCGTATCGCCGCGCTCAACGACTCGTTCGGGTTCGGCGGGCACAACGTGGTCCTGGCGTTCCGCACGGTCTGAGAAGGCTCTGTACGACGCTGAAGGGTCCCAACCTCGCGGGGTTGGGACCCTTCTCGTGTGCGTGGGCCGGGGTCGTGTTTCGTGTGCGTGGGCCGGGGTC
>NZ_LIRL01000689.1 GCF_001419795.1 Streptomyces niveiscabiei | reverse complement strand
GGCCGTGGCCGCGCGGGGCATCGGTCCCTTCGAGGGCGGGCGCGGGCCGGATCACCGCGCCGGCAGGCCGCGTCGGTGTACGGCACCTGCGCGGGCCCGCCCGAACCCGGACGCCCGGACGCGACCGCCACCCGCCCGCCCGTAACCGCCCCAACCGAAACGCCGCCGGGTCGACGCGGGCCGCCCGGACACGAACGCCTCCCGACCTAGCCCGAACACTCAAGCCCCAACCCCGCCCGGCCGAACGAGAACGCCTGAATCCGAACGCCGCCCGGCCGACGCGGGCCGCCGGATCACGGTCGGCCACTCGCGTCCGCCCCCGCGCGATCACGCCCCCAGGCGCCATCCATACCGCGCCCCCGCCACGGCCTACGGCAAGCGCCAGTCCACCGGCTCCGCGCCCTGCTGTACGAGCAGTTCGTTGGCGCGGCTGAAGGGGCGGGAGCCGAAGAAGCCGCGGTCGGCGGACATCGGGGAGGGGTGCGCGGACTCGATCGCCGGCAACTGGCCCAGCAGGGGGCGGAGGTTGCGGGCGTCGCGGCCCCAGAGGATGGACACGAGCGGCTTGCCGCGCCCCGCCAGCGCTCGTATCGCCTGCTCGGTGACCGCCTCCCAGCCCTTGTCGCGGTGCGCGCCCGGCTTGCGGGGGGCGGTGGTGAGCGCCCGGTTGAGCAGGAGCACACCCTGCCGCGTCCACGGCGTCAGGTCGCCGTTCGAGGGCCTGGGCAGTCCCAGGTCGGTGTGCATTTCGCGGAAGATGTTCTCCAGGCTCCCGGGCAGCGACCGCACCTCGGGCGAGACCGCGAAGCTCAGCCCGATCGCCATCCCCGGCGTGGGGTAGGGGTCCTGTCCGACGATCAGGACCCGGACGTCGTCGAAGGGCTGCTGGAAGGCCCGCAGGACATTCGCTCCGGACGGCAGGTAGGTCCGGCCCGCCGCTATCTCCCCCCGGAGGAAGTCACCCATCGCCGCGATGCGTCCGGCCGCGGGTTCGAGAGCCTTCGCCCAGCCCTCTTCAACAAGTTCATGCAAAGGTCGTGGTGCCACAACGCGTCACCCTACGGGTTCGGATCGTCGGCGGTCGAGTACGGCCCGACCGGGGCAAGTCACCCAAAAATCATGCTGATCACGTCTGATCCGCACGTAACTCATCAGACAAAACAGGACGGATACCGCTCACCCTCACCCTCCCCGAACGGAGGAACCCGGGAAACCAGTAACATGCGGCGCCATGAGTTCCCCCACTGGGCCCGCGTCCGGCCTGCCAGTACGAATGCCGCGCCCCCGTCAGCCCGGGCGCCACCGCCGACCCGAGCCCCTGGCCGCCCCCGAGGGCGCGCCCGCGCTCGTCCTCGCGGTGCCGGGCACGCCCGGAGAGGGCACCCGGGGCCTCGCCGAGGAGATCGTGAGCATCGCCCGCTCCGAACTCCCCGGCCTCGACGCGCGCATCGGATATCTGGACGGGGACGACACCGAGTACCCGACCCTCCAGGCGGTCCTCGCGCACGCCTCCGACGAGCGCACGGCGCGCTACGAGCAGGCGCTGGCCGCCGGGCTCGACGTCAAGCAGCCCGACGGCCCCGTCGCCGTCGTCGTACCGCTGCTGGCCGGGCCGGACAGCGCGCTGCTGCGGCAGGTCCGGCAGGCGGTGATGGAGAGCAAGGTCGCGGCGGATCTGACCGACGTCCTCGGTCCGCACCCGCTGCTCGCCGAGGCGCTGCACGTCCGCCTCTCCGAGGCGGGGCTCGCGCGGGCGGACCGGGCGCGGCTGTTCACCGTCGCCACCGCGGCGGACGGGATCATCCTCGCGTCCGTCGGGGGCGACGAGGCGGTGCAGGCCGCCGGGATCACAGGCATGCTGCTCGCTGCGCGGCTTGCCGTGCCGGTGATGGCCGCTGCGCTGGACCAGGAGGGGTCCGTCGCTTCCGTCGCCGAGCAGTTGCGGGCGTCCGGGTCTCAGCAGCTCGCGCTCGCGCCGTATCTGATCGGGCCCGAGATCGACTCCGTCGTGGTCGAGGAGGCCGCGAAGGAGGTCGAGTGCGCGGCTGCGGAGGCGCTGGGGCCGTACCCGGCGATCGGCAAGTTGGCGCTGGCCAAGTACACGACTGCGCTGGGGATCGCGCCTCAGCAAGCACCTGCGGTGCGGTAGCGCTGGCGCTGGCCTGGCAGTAACAGACAGGACGCTGTACGTCCGGAGGGTCCGCTTCCTTTGTGGGGGTGGGCCCTTCGCCTATTGGGGTGCCAGTGGGGGGTGTTCGGCGGGTGCGGGTCAGATGTGGTTGTTCGCGCAGTTCCCCGCGCCCCTAAAAAGACGGGGTTCTCGCCGTCGTCAAGAGGTCTGCCAGTTCTCGCTTTGCCTCGTGCAAGTCAGCCGAAGGCTTGCCGTTCGCTGACGTGCGGACTTCCCTCGCGCATGTGTCCAGCAGTGTGAGTGCCTGGTGTGCTCTCGCCTTGCGTTCCCGCAGGGGGTTCAAGGGGTGCGTCAAGGGGGCCACCGCCTGGCGGACTCTCGGTAGGAGGGCTTCCAGTTCTGCGGTTCTGCCCGCGTGGACGGCCTGCAACGTCCGGTGGAGCCAGGCGTCCGTCACCATGTGCGTGGTGTTGGGGAGGACGAAGAGGACGGCCAGGGCTGCGGCCAGGGCGCCCAGGCCCGTTTCCGCGAGGCGGAGGGCCAGGAGGGACGGGGTCAGGACGCCCAGGACGCCGTAGAGGAGCTCTACCAGGAGCGTCACCCAGAGCATCATCCAGGTGTATGACACCGCCGCTGTGTAGAAGATACCGAAGACTGCCGCCGTGAGGCCGATCGCCGTGGGGATCGGGGCGCCGTTGAGGGGGACGGCGATCAGGAGGCCGACGGCGATGCCGGCGACTGTGCCGAGGACTCGGCGGAAGCCGCGTACCAGGGTCTCGCCGCGCGATGTCGTGTTGACGAAGATCCACCAGGTGGCGCCGACGGCCCAGTACCAGCGGTCGGGGGAGAGCGCGTGGCCGGCGAGGAGGGCGGCGGTGGCGGCGGTGGTCGCCTGGACGGCCTGGCGGGAGGTGACGCGGGCCAGGCCGGGGACGGTGACGGCGGGGGGCGTGGGGAGGCCGCGTTCGTAGCACCACAGGCCGAAGCGGACGGTGGCGGCGACCAGCAGGGAGAGCAGGACGGCGGCGTACAGCTCGGGCAGGTGGGAGGGGGTCGTGCCGAGGACCAGGGTCACGAAGAACGCCATGAACGCGAAGACACCGAGGGCGTGGCCGCGCGGGCCCCAGCGGCGCGCGTACACGCCCGCGCCGATGATCGCGAGGAAGGCGAGGCCGCGGGCGAGGGGACGGTCGTGCACGGTTGCCGCGAGCGTGAAGACGGGAAGCCCTACGGCGGGCAGCAGCGCGGTCGTGACGGCCTGGCCCCGTACGGTCGCGTCCGTCACGGTGAACAGGGCGAGGAGGGCCGCGAGGCCGCCCGTGACGGCGGCGACGAGGGAGTGCCCGGCGACGGCGCAGGCCACGACGGCGAGGCCGACCCCGAGGACGGCCCGGGAGGCGGCGCGCAGCCTCATTCGGCCCGGATCGGGAGCCGTGAACACCTTCCTCAGCATCTGCCACCCACCCCTTGCGACTCTTCCGGCACGAGAAAGGCGCCACGGGTCCCCGCAGCGCCATCGACGCGATTATCAGACCATCTACGGCCCTTCTGGCTCAAGTGACGTCGTATCGAGTGATCCATTGGCTCAGTCAATTCGGCCACCACTGGGCCGGTGCCGGGCCAACGGACCATCCGCGCGCCCCGCGCATACGCGTACGCCGGGTCGGGTAGGCCGATCCCGACCCGACTGAAAGGGAGCCCCATGAGCCACCAGAGCGACGGCGCGCTGCCGTCCGCGTTCACGGCCACCGGATCGTCGTCCTTCCTCGACTTCCTCGGCGCGCAGGCCCCCGAGCTGCTGCCCTCGCGCCGCGCGCTCCCGCAGGTTCCCGGTTTCGAGGCGCCGCACGGGACGACGATCGTCGCGGCGACGTACGCGGACGGCGTGCTCCTCGCGGGTGACCGGCGGGCGACGATGGGGAACGTCATCGCGAACCGCGAGGTCGACAAGGTGTTCGCGGCCGACGAGTACTCGGCGGTGGCCATCGCGGGCACGCTCGGCTTCGCGATCGAGCTGGTCCGGCTCTTCCAGCTGGAGCTGGAGCACTACGAGAAGATCGAGGGCACCGCCCTGTCCCTGGACGGCAAGGCGAACCGCCTCACGACGATGGTGCGCGGCAACCTCGGCATGGCCATGCAGGGCCTCGCGGTCGTGCCGGTCTTCGCCGGGTACGACGTGGACCGGGGCGAGGGCCGCATCTTCACGTACGACGTGACCGGCGGCCGGTCCGAGGAGTCCTCGGGGTTCGCGGCGACCGGCTCGGGCTCGGTGTACGCGCGCGGCTCGCTGAAGAAGCTGTACCGGCCGGGGATGAGCGAGGCGGACGCGGTCACGGCGGTCGTGCAGGCGCTGTACGACGCGGCCGACGACGACTCGGCCACCGGCGGCCCCGACCTCTCGCGCCGCCTCTTCCCCCGCGTGTCCCTGGTCACGGCGGACGGCTTCCGCATGCTGGACCCGGAGGAGGTCGCGGAGGTGTCGCGAACGGTGGTCGAGGGCCGCAGGGCCGCACCGGACGGACCTCGGGCACCGGTGCTGTGAGGTGGCGGGGTGGCGCTGGGCGTCCGAGGACATGCGGCACCGGGCGTGTCCTGAGGGCGCGGCGCGTGTTCATGAGGCCCGGGCCCGCGCACGCTCCGAGGGCGCATCCCGGTGCCGCGCGCCCGCTGGCCCCCGGGCGCTCACCGCAGGCCCCCTAGCTGGGCCATTGGTACAGTCGCCGGTGATCATCAGCGCACCGGGAAGGCCGACGGCATGGCGGTGGACGAGCTCGACACGCGCATCCTGCGGCTGCTGCTGGAGCAGCCCCGTACCAGCGTGCGCGAGTACGCGCGGATCCTCGGGGTCGCCCGGGGCACGCTCCAGGCGCGGCTCGACCGGCTGGAGCGGGACGGGGTGATCACCGGCACGGGCCCCACCCTCTCCCCCGGCGCGCTCGGCCATCCGGTCCTCGCGTTCGTGCACATCGAGGTCACGCAGGGCCACCTCGACGACGTCGGCGAGGCGCTGGCCGCCGTACCGGAGATCGTCGAGGCGTTCTCGATCACGGGCGGCGGGGATCTGCTGACGCGGGTCGTCGCGCGGGACAACCTCCATCTGGAGGACGTGATCCAGAAGCTGATCAGCGTGCCCGGGGTGGTGCGTACGCGGACGGAGGTCGCGTTGCGCGAGCGGGTGGCGTACCGGCTGCTGCCGCTGGTGGAGTCGGTGGGGCGGGCGACGGCGAAGTAGGCGCCGGGCCGCGCCGAAACTTCCGTACCCGTCCCTCCCGTTGACGTGCCGCTGCCCCCTGCCTATCTTCTGGACGATCTCTCGAACGGCACCCGAAATCTCGAACAGCACCTCGCCCCCCACGCCCACAGAATCGAGGAGCACATGGCCCCGCCCCTCTCCCGACGCACCCTCCTCAGGAGCGCGATGATCGCCGCCGCCGCATCCGGAGTCGCCGGCACGGGTACGGGCGGCGCGTCCGCCGCTCCCGCCGCCTGGTCCCTGCTCCCCCTCCCGCTGGACAAGGTCTCCCTGGGCCCCGGACTCTTCGCGGACAAGCGGCGGTTGATGCTGGACCACGCGCGCGGGTACGACGTGAACCGGCTGCTCCAGGTGTTCCGCGCGAACGCCGGTCTCTCCACGCTCGGCGCGGTCGCCCCCGGCGGCTGGGAGGGCCTCGACGGCGAGGCGAACGGGAATCTGCGCGGCCACTACACGGGCCACTTCCTGACGATGCTGTCGCAGGCGTACGCGAGCACCGGGGACGCGGTGTACGCGGAGAAGATCCGCACGATCGTCGGCGCCCTGGCGGAGTCCCGCGAGGCGCTGCGCCGCGCGCCCCAAGTCCTCAGCGTGCAGGGCAGGTTCGGGACGGCCGCCGAGAACGTGCGGGGTTCCCACCAGTACGTCGAGCTGCCCGCCCAAGTCCTGGGCGGCGCCTCGTCGGTGACGCTCGCGGTGTGGATCAGGCCTACGCACGCCGGGAGTTGGGCCCGCGTCTTCGACTTCGGCAACGACACGACGCGCTACCTCTATCTCGCGGCCCGCAACGCCGGGGGCGTACCCCGGTTCGCGATCACCACGAGCGGGGCGGGCGGCGAGCAGGGCATCAACGGCACGGCCGCGCTGCCGCTGAACCAGTGGAGCCACCTCGCGGTGACGATCGGCGGCGGGGTCGGCACCCTGTACGTCAACGGGCAGGCGGTGGGCCGGAGTTCGGGGATGACGCTGACGCCGGCCGCGCTCGGGACGCTCGCCCACAACTGGCTGGGGCGGTCGAACTACTCCGGTGATCCCGTGTTCGCGGGGGCGTTCGGCGGGTTCGACGTGTGGTCGCGGGCCCTGACCGCCGCCGAGATCACGGGACTTCAGAGCAGCAGGGGTTCAGGGAACCTCGCCTCGTACCGTTTTGACGAGACGTCAGGCGGCACGTTCGCCGACTCCTCGGGGCGCGGCCTCACCGCGACCCTGCGGCGGACCTGGGGTGCCCCCAGCCATGCCGGGTTCCTCGCGGCGTACCCCGAGACGCAGTTCATCGCGCTGGAGTCGATGACCGCGAGCGACTACACGAAGGTGTGGGCGCCCTACTACACCGCGCACAAGATCCTGCGCGGGCTGCTCGACGCGTACGCGGCGACGGGGGACGCGCGGGCGCTCGACCTCGCGTCCGGGATGGCCGACTGGATGCACTCCCGGCTGTCGAAGCTGCCCGGGGCGACGCTCCAGCGGATGTGGGGGCTGTTCTCCAGCGGCGAGTTCGGCGGCATCGTCGAGGCGCTGTGCGACCTGCACGACCTGACCGGCAAGAGTGAACACCTCGCGCTGGCGCGGCTGTTCGACCTCGACCGGCTCATCGACGCGTGCGCCGCGAACACCGACGTCCTCGACGGGCTGCACGCCAACCAGCACATCCCGATCTTCACCGGGTACCTGCGGCTGTACGACGCGACCGGCGAGGAGCGGTACCTGGCCGCCGCGCGGAACTTCTGGGACATGGTCGTACCACATCGCATGTACGCGATCGGCGGGACCAGCAACGCGGAGTTCTGGCGGGCGCGGGACGTCGTCGCCGGGGTCATCAGCGACGCGTCGGCGGAGAGCTGCTGTGCGTACAACATGCTGAAGCTGAGCCGGGCGCTGTTCCTGCACGCGCAGGACGCGAAGTACATGGACTACTACGAGCGGGCTCTGTTCAATCAGGTCCTCGGGTCCAAGCGGGACGTCGCCGACGCGGAGAAGCCGCTCGTCACGTACTTCCTCGGGCTGAACCCCGGGCATGTGCGGGACTACACGCCCAAGCAGGGCACCACGTGCTGTGAGGGCACGGGGCTGGAGAGCGCCACGAAATACCAGGACACGGTGTATTTCGTCGCCGCCGACGGGAGTGCGCTGTACGTCAATCTCTTCTCGCCGTCCACGGTGGAGTGGGCGTCGAAGGGGGTCCGTGTCGTGCAGGACACCGCGTTCCCCTTCGAGCAGGGGACGACCCTCACCGTGCGCGGCGGCGGGCGGTTCGAGCTGCGGCTGCGGGTGCCGGTGTGGGCCGTCGCCGGGTTCCGGGTCTTGGTCAACGGGCAGGCGGTGAGCGGGAGTCCGGTGCCGGGGAGCTACTTCGGGGTGTCCCGGGAGTGGCGGGACGGCGACGTGGTGCGGGTGGAGGCGCCGTTCCGGATGCGGGTGGAGCGGACGCCGGACGACCCGTCCGTGCAGTCGGTGTTCTACGGGCCGGTGAACCTCGTCGCGCGCAGTACGTCCACGTCCTACCTGCCGGTCGCGCCGTACCGGAACGCCGCTCTGTCGGGGGACCTGGCGCCCTCGTTCACGCCGGTCGAGGGCAAGCCGCTGCACTTCTCCCTGGCGGGCGTGGAGTTCGCGCCGTTCTTCGAGGGGACCGAGGAGCCCTCGCATGTGTACGTGCGCAGGGTCGAGGCGCGGGTGGTGTTCGGGGGCGTGGACTCCGGGGTCGCCAACCCCGTGCGGGGCGGCGGGAGTTCGCTGCTGGACGAGGTGTGGGCGGGGGCGCCGTTCAGGGACAAGGGGGCGCTGGTGGAGCGGGTGCGCGAGGTCGTCGCGTCGTGGGTGGCCGGCGGGCTGCTGGGGGCCTCGGACGGAGAGGTGATCGTCGCTACGGCACAGCGCGCGACCTACGTGTCCTAGCGGGGGTCACTTGCGGCGGCGGGGCTTCGGGGTCGCGGTCTTCCGTGCGGGCTTCCTCCCGGTGCTCGCCGCCTTCTTCACCGGGGCCTTCTTCTTCGCCGGTGCCTTCTTCGGCTCCTCCTTGGCCCGGCCCCTCGTGCTGTTCACCGTCCGCCCCCGCACCACCCCGATGAAGTCGTCCACCAGGTCGGTCGTCGCCTCCTCCGGCCAGGAGAGGGCCACCTCCGACCGGGGGGCGTCCGTGATCGTGCGGTAGGTGAGGTCGCGGCGGTGGTGGAGGCGGGCCAGGGACTGGGGGGTGATGAGGACGCCGATGCCCGCGGCCACGAGGTCGATCGCGTCGGCCGTCGTCTCGGGGCGCTCGAAGGCCGGTTCGCCGGGGGGCGTGTCCCAGTCGAAGACGTCGTCCTTCGGGTGGAGGACGGTCTCGTCGGCGAGGTCGGCGAGGGTGAGCTCCTCGGCGGCCGTGAAGACGTGGTCCTTGGGCACGACGGCGACCGTCGTCTCCGTGTAGAGGGGGATCGCGCTGAACGTCGTCCGGTCGACGGGGAGCCGTACGAGGCCGGCGTCGGCCGTGCCCGCGCGCAAGACGTCGGATGCCTCGGTGGAGGTGACCTGGAGGAGGGTGAGGGGGACCTCGGGGTAGCGCTCGGCCCAGACGCGCGCCCACTTGGCGGGCGTCGCGCCGGGTACGTAGGCGAGCCGGAACGTGGGGGAATCCGCCGAGTCAGTCACGCCGCAAGGTTACCGGCTGTGGTCGGACCTCTGCCCGGCGGCGGATACCCTGGGCCCATGAAGTCGCACCAGACCGCCCAGACGATGAAGCCCGCCACCGCGGCGAAGAAGCTGGGCGTGTACCTCCCCGCCACCCCCGCCGAGTTCCAGGAGGGTGTCGTCTCCCGCGCCGAGCTGACCGAGCTCCAGGAGAACCCGCCGCAGTGGCTTCAGGACCTGCGACTGAACGGCCCGCACCCCCGTCCCGTGGTCGCCGCCCGCCTCGGCGTCTCCATCGCCGGCCTGGCCCGCGGCGGCGTCACGGACCCCCTGACCACCGCCGAGATCGAGGCCCTGCGCGAGGAACTCCCCGACTGGCTGGAGAAGGAGCGCGCCACCCAGGCGGAGGTCCGCAAGGAGGCGGCCCGCATCAAGAAGCGCGACGCGGAACGCGCGGCGAAGACGGACCGGGAGCCGTCGGAGGACTGAGCTGTAGCGGGCCTGGCCGGGTGGAAGCTGCCGCCCCGCGCACCCGGCCGTCCCGCCCCACAGCCGAACCCGCCGCCCCACGATCACCAGTCCCCCGGTCCAAGCCGGAGGCGTGTCGCGGGGCGTCGGTGCTGTCCGGCCGGGGCTCGGGGCGATAGATGTGCGTCCGTGCGAAATCTTCTTTTTCTTCCCGGTGTCCGGGCGCTCGCCCGCTGGTGTCTGACGGCTGTCGTCGCGGTGGGAGCCGTGGGGTGCGCCGGAGGCGGTGACGAAGGGGCCCAGGGGTCCGGCAGCGGCGGTACGGCGGCTGTCGTGCGGGTGCCGCAGGACGCGCCCTCGGTGCGGCGGGCCGTCGAGCTGGTGCGGGACGGCGGGCTGGTGCTCGTGTCGCCGGGGGTCTACCGGGAGTCCGTGACCGTCGCCAGGCCGCGTGTCGTCCTGCGGGGCACCGACCGCAACCGGGTGGTGATCGACGGGGAGTTCAAGCGGCCCAACGGGGTCACCGTGACCGGCGCTGGGGCCGTCGTCGAGAACCTCACCGTCCGCAACCACCTCGCCAACGGCGTCCTGTTCACCGGCGTGACCGACGAGCGGCTCCAGGCGGGCCGGGCCGGGGGTTCGGCGTACGACCCGCTGGACACCGCCAAGTTCCCGCCGCTGCACGGGTTCCGGGCGTCGTACGTGACCGCGTACAACAACGCCCTGTACGGGATCTACGCGTTCGACGCGCGCGCGGGGGTCATCGAGCGGTCGTACGCGTCGGGCCAGGCGGACTCCGGGATCTACGTCGGCCAGTGCCGGCCGTGCGACACGGTCGTGCGGGACAACGTGGTCGAGCACAACGCGGTCGGCCTGGAGGTCACGAACGCCTCGGAGCGGCTGTACCTGCTGGGCAACCGGGCCTCGCGCAACCGGGTCGGGCTGACGCTGAACTCCAACGACCTGGAGGCGCTGGGCCCGCAGCACGGCGCGGTCGTCGCGGGGAACGCGTTCACGGACAACAACGACCCGCGCAGCCCGGAGCAGGCGGACGGCGGTTTCGGCATCGGCATCGGCTCGGGCGGCGGCCGGGAGAACGTCGTGGAGCGCAACCTGATCACCGGGAACCGGGCGGCGGGGGTGGTGCTGGCGGACGTCCAGGGGTACCCGGCGCGCGACAACACGGTGCGCGACAACCGGGTGTCGGGCAACGGCGCGGACCTGGTGCTGGCGACGGGGAACGCGGGCGGCAACTGCTTCGTGCGCAACGGGGAGGCGCGGCGCAGCCCGGAGCGGCTGCCGGGCCGGGACGGGTGCGGGGCTCCGGCGCCGGCCGCGTCCGGCCCTGCGGGCCGCGTCCTGGAACGAGACGCCCGAGGGCGCCGCGACGACCGGAACCGCCCCCAGGACGCGGCCCGCAGGGC
>NZ_LIRL01000688.1 GCF_001419795.1 Streptomyces niveiscabiei | reverse complement strand
GACGGCGGGGCCGGGGCCGGGTTCGGTGGAGCGGATGGGCTGGATGGGCTGGATGGGCTGGACGGACGCGGGGCGGCTGGGTCCGGCGAGTCCGTCGGGGCGGGCGGTGCCGGGGGAGTGGCCGGTTCCGGTGAGGTCGTTGGTCATGCCCCTGCCGAGGCCGATGGCGGTGCCGCAGGTGGGCACGCCGTCGCCGAGTCCGGTGCCGCCGCCGCTGCCATCAACCGGCTGACGCTCGGGGCTGGTCAGCGGCTGGTGCCGGAGGGTGAGGCGGCCTCGGAGGCCGGGGCTGTTCCCGAGGCGGGGGCTGGTCCTGAGGCCGGAGTTGTCGCTGAGGGCGAGAAGGGGGCCGGGGCTCCGGAGGGCGTGTCCGTCGAGGCGGCCGTCGAACCGGCGTACGAGGCCCCGTCCGGGCCCGTGGAGGGCGTCGAGGGCGCCTCGGAGGGTGCGGAGGGTGGTCCAGGGGCTCCGGAGGGCTCGGAGGCTCCTGGTGAGGCTCAGGAGGGCGCGGAGGCCGACGAGGTTGGGGAGCCCGGCGAGGTTCCGCTGCCGCCCGGCGAGGAGCACCCGCTCGCCTCGTACGTGCTGTCCGTCAACGGCACCGACCGGCCCGTCACCGACGCGTGGATCGGCGAGTCCCTGCTGTACGTGCTGCGCGAGCGCCTCGGCCTCGCGGGCGCCAAGGACGGCTGCTCGCAAGGGGAGTGCGGGGCCTGCAACGTCCAGGTGGACGGCCGGCTCGTCGCCTCCTGCCTCGTCCCCGCCGTGACGACCGCAGGCAGCGAGGTCCGTACGGTCGAGGGGCTCGCCGAGGACGGCCACCCCTCCGACGTCCAGCGCGCGCTCGCGCGGTGCGGGGCGGTGCAGTGCGGGTTCTGCGTGCCCGGCATGGCGATGACCGTGCACGACCTGCTGGAGGGCAACCCGGCGCCCACCGAACTGGAGGCGCGCCAGGCCCTGTGCGGCAACCTGTGCCGCTGCTCCGGCTACCGGGGCGTACTGGACGCCGTCCAGGAGGTCGTCCAGGAACGTGAGGCCATCGCCGCCGCCGAGGCTGAGACGGACGGCGACGGGGCACGTATTCCGCATCAGGCGGGCCCGGGGTCCGGCGGGGCACACCCGTCGGTCTTCGACACGGGGACCTTGGGAGGTCAGGGCCAGGTGTTCGGCCAGGACGGAGGCCAGGCGTGAACGAGCCGGTTCCGTACGGTGAGTTGAGCGCGCGCGGTGTGCCGAGCGCGCACGGTGTGTCGTACACGCGCGGGACGTTCGTAGCGCGTGGCGTGCTGTACGCGCGGCGGATCGGAGGCCGGGTGTGACCCAGGACGCCGTCTCCGTGCCGCCGCCGATCGCGGCGGAGCCCGTACCCGTGCCCGAGGCGATTCCGCACGGGCTGGGGTCCTCGCTGCACCCCGCCGACGCGCGCGCGAAGACCGAGGGGACCTTCCCGTACGCCGCCGACCTCTGGGCGGAGGGCCTGCTGTGGGCCGCCGTCCTGCGCTCGCCGCACCCCCGCGCGCGCGTGGTGTCGATCGACACCTCCCATGCGCGCGAGATGCCCGGCGTCCGCGCGGTCATCACGCACGAGGACGTCCCCGGCACCCCCCGGCACGGCCGGGGTGTCGTCGACCGGCCGGTGTTCGCCTCCGAGGTCGTGCGCCACCACGGCGAGCCCCTCGCGGCCGTCGCCGCCGACCACCCTGACACCGCGCGGATGGCCGCCGCAGCCGTCATCGTCGAGTACGAGGTCCTCGACCCGGTCACCGACCCGGAGCAGGCGTTCGAGGCCGAGCCGCTGCACCCCGACGGCAACCTGATCCGGCACATCCCGCTGCGCCACGGCGACCCGGACGCGGTAGGCGAGGTCGTCGTCGAGGGCCAGTACCGCATCGGCCGCGCCGACCCCGCCCCGATCGGCGCCGAGGCCGGACTCGCCGTACCGCGCCCCGACGGCGGCGTGGAGCTGTACCTCGCCTCCACCGACCCGCACACCGACCGCGACACCGCGGCCGCCGTCTACGGGCTGCCCCCCGAGCGCGTCAAGATCGTCGTCACCGGCGTGCCCGGCGCGACCGCCGACCGCGAGGACCAGGGCTTCCAGCTGCCCCTCGGGCTGCTCGCGCTGAAGACCGGCTGCCCGGTGAAACTCACCGCTACGCGCGAGGAGTCGTTCCTCGGGCACGCGCACCGCCACCCCACGCTCCTGCGCTACCGCCACCACGCGGACGCGGAAGGGCGGCTCGTCAAGGTCGAGGCGCAGATCCTGCTCGACGCGGGCGCGTACGCGGACACGTCGTCCGAGGCGCTCGCCGCCGCCGTCTCCTTCGCGTGCGGGCCGTACGTCGTCCCGAACGCGTTCATCGAGGGCTGGGCCGTCCGCACGAACAACCCGCCCTCCGGGCACGTGCGCGGGGAGGGCGCGATGCAGGTCTGCGCCGCCTACGAGGCGCAGATGGACAAGCTCGCCAAGAAGCTCGGCGTCGACCCCGCCGAACTGCGCCTGCGCAACGCCATGGCGACCGGTGACGTCCTGCCGACCGGCCAGACCGTCACCTGTCCCGCGCCCGTCGCCGAACTCCTCCAGGCCGTCCAGGAACACCCCCTGCCTGCCCTCCCCAAGGACACCCCCGAGGACGAGTGGCTCCTCCCCGGCGGCCTGGAGGGCGCGGGCGAGCCCGGCGCCGTACGCCGGGGCGTCGGCTACGGGATCGGCATGGTGCACATGCTCGGCGCGGAGGGCGCCGACGAGGTCTCCACGGCCACCGTCAAGGTCCAGGGCGGCGTCGCGACGGTCCTGTGCGCGGCCGTCGAGACCGGGCAGGGGTTCACCACGCTCGCGCGCCAGATCGTCCAGGAGACCCTCGGCATCGACGAGGTGCACGTCGCCCCTGTCGACACCGATCAGCCTCCCGCGGGCGCGGGCTGCCGGGGGCGGCACACCTGGGTCTCCGGCGGCGCCGTCGAACGCGCCGCGAAGATGGTCCGCACGCAGCTCCTCCAGCCCCTGGCGCACAAGTTCGGCATGTCCCACGAGCTGCTCCAGATCACCGACGGCAAGATCACCTCGTACGACGGCGTGCTCTCCACCACCGTCGCCGAGGAACTCCACGGCAAGGAGCTGTGGGCCACCGCGCAGTGCCGCCCGCACCCCACCGAGCCGCTCGACGAGGCCGGGCAGGGCGACGCCTTCGTGGGGCTCGCGTTCTGCGCCGTGCGCGCGGTGGTCGACGTCGACATCGAGCTGGGGTCCGTGCGGGTCGTCGAACTCGCCGTCGCGCAGGACGTCGGCCGGGTCCTCAACCCCTCCCAGCTGGCCGCCCGCATCGAGGCCGGCGTCACCCAGGGCGTCGGCATCGCCCTCACCGAGAACCTGCGCACCCCGCGCGGGCTGATCCGCCACCCCGACCTGACGGGGTACTCCCTGCCGACGTCCCTCGACGCGCCGGAGATCACCATCGTCAAGCTCGTCGAGGAACGCGACGTCGTCGCGCCGTTCGGCGCCAAGGCGGTCAGCGCCGTGCCGGTGGTGACGTCTCCCGCCGCCATCGCGTCCGCCGTACGCGCGGCCACGGGCCGCCCGGTGAACCGCCTGCCGATCCGGCCCCAGGCGGCGGTGGTGACGCAGTAGGTGCGCGGGGTCGTCCTCATCACCGGCGTGATGGCGTCGGGGAAGTCGACCGTCGCGCAGGCGCTGGCGGCCCGGTTGCCGCGCGCCGCGCACGTGCGCGGGGACGTCTTCCGGCGGATGGTGGTCTCGGGTCGGGCCGAATACCTGCCCGACGCCTCCGCCGAGGCTCGCGAACAGCTCCTGCTGCGCCACCGGTTGTCCGCCACCACCGCCGACGCGTACGCCGACGCCGGGTTCACCGTCGTCGTGCAGGACGTGGTCCTCGGGGAGGATCTCGCCGGGTGGATCGGGATGGTCCGTACGCGCCCGCTGTACGTCGTCGTGCTCGCGCCGGACGTCCGTGCCGTCGCCGCGCGGGAGGCCGGGCGGGCCAAGAACGGGTACGGGGCCTGGTCCGTCGAGGCGTTGGACCGGTGGCTGCGGGAGCGGACGCCCCGGATCGGGCTGTGGCTGGATACGTCCGGCATGACGGCCGAGGAAACCGTTGAGAAAATTCTTACCGAGAGGCAACGCGCCGGGGTCGAGTGACGTCTTGGCTGGTGGTGGGGCGTTGTCAGTGGGGCCGCGTAGTGTTCTGAGCAGTGGGGCGGCTCGGGGTTCGAGCGGGGCGTCCTGCCTGGTGAACGACTTGTTCAGGCACGGGGGAGCAATGGGCAGCACGGCGACGACGATCACCTTCACCGAGGACGCGCTGGACCCGTACGTCACGCACGCGCCGACCCGGCGCTGGCTGACCGGCCCCGGACTCCCCGGCGTGGGCGGGCTGCTCACGTTCGAGGCGCTGCGCAGGGACGGACTGCGGACGGTCGCGGACTCCACCGGCGACCCCGCGGGCGCGCTCGCCGCGGACGTCCGCGACCAGCTCGTCATCGGCGGCCTCCTCGGTGCGCGCGGCGAGGAGACCGAGTCCGTCGTCCTCGACGGCGCGACGGGCGCCGTCTCGACGACGTACTTCCTCCACGACCGCCCCGACCTCATGGACCTGCGCCCCCTCGCCCCCTCCCTGGAGAAGCTGGTCCGCTTTGCCACTGCGGCCGATGAACTCGCCGCCCTGCGTGGGCAGTTCGCCTCCTACGCGGGCCGCTTCGGCGCCCAGGCGGTGACGGAGGCGACGAAGCACCTGCTGTCGCTGTACGAGGGCGAGACGGACGGCGAGGTCGCGCCGTACTGGAAGACGATCGCGGTGATCCGCCCCCTCGCGCTGATCGCCGGCCCCGGTACGACCTCCGGCCTCGCCCTCGACCTCCCGCCGCGCCTCCTCGACGACGAGTACGGCCAGGGCGAGATCGTCCGCTTCGAGGAGATGGACTTCCCGCCCGCCCTCACGCACACCCCGACCCGCCACTTCCTCGCGCGCGTGGGCCTGCCCGAGGAGGCCGTCTGGTTCACCCTCGACACGGACGCCCCGCTCCGCACCCTCCCCGACTACTGCAC
>NZ_LIRL01000687.1:785-1429 GCF_001419795.1 Streptomyces niveiscabiei | reverse complement strand
CCTCACACCCCCCGGTGACCAGCGACACCATGGTCACCGGCGTCCCCGCCGTGCGCGCCAGCTCCCGCAGGTCCTCCAGGTTCCGCCCGGTCAGCCGGTCGTTGTCCTCGTCGTCGGTGACGTACACGATCTGCCGGGGCCGCTGGCTGTCGACGCCCTGCGCCTTCATGAACGCCAGCGCGTCGCGCAGCGCCCGGTAGGGGTCTGCCTGGTCCCCGCGCGCTCCGGCCCTGCGCGCCCCCTCCAGGGCGCGTACAGCGGCATCGCGCGCGTGCGATCCGAAGCGCAGCAGGTCGGTATGGGTACGGCTGCCGCGCCCGGCGACCGCCCACACCCCGTACTGGTCCTTCGCACCGAGCCCCCCGAGCGACTGCTGGATCAGTCCGGGCCCGCTGCTCAGCCCCCGCCACAGGCCGGCCATGGACCCGGAGCTGTCGAGCAGGAAGAGCACCTGGCCGGGCCCGAGGGCGTTGCGGTACCGGTCGAGGGTCGCGTTCATGGCGGTCACGTCGGTGTACTGCTCCTGGTCGGCGAGGTCGGTCTGCGCGCCGCGCGGCGCCGTACCGAGCAGCGCGTGCCCGGGGTCGGGCGAGCGCAGCCCGTACTCGCCGAGCTTCGCCCTGCCCTGCTCGCCGGTCAGCCAG
>NZ_LIRL01000687.1:344-773 GCF_001419795.1 Streptomyces niveiscabiei | reverse complement strand
TCGTCCGGGTAGAGCGCGGTGCGCGGCTGGAGGCCGCCCCAGGGGCAGTCGGCGTCGTTGCGGAGCGTGAACTCGGGTACGAGGAGGGCGCTGCGCCGGTCCGGGGAGGCGGCGCACAGCAGGTCGGCGGCCGAGCGGGCCGGGGGCCCCGCGTAGGCGACGCGGTGCTCGCCGGCGCGGGCGTCGGCCGCGTCCCCGTACAGGCCCATGGTCGCGAGGAGGGCGGCGTCCGTGGACTCCGGGTCGGGCCGGCGTACGTCGGTCCCGCCGGTCTCCAGGTCAGCGGCCATCGCGGCGAGCGGCCGGCCGGTGCGCTGTCCCGGGACGGTGCCGGAGGCGGCGAGGACGACCGGGGAGTACGCGAACGGGCCGCCCTCGACGCGGAGTTCGGCGGAGTGCTGGTCGTCCGGGTCCTGTGCGGCGCGGGCG
>NZ_LIRL01000687.1:0-275 GCF_001419795.1 Streptomyces niveiscabiei | reverse complement strand
CGGTGACCCGCGCGCTGTACACCCCGATCCCGCTCTTCCGGCATCCGCCCCGGTTCTCCTGCGACGCGGTGTACGCGTTCGCGGCGGCCGTCAGGACGGGTTCCAGGTCGGGGTCGGTGAGCACGCGCAGCTGGAGGGGCGGCGCGCACCGGCTGTCGTCGTCCCCGACGAGGGCGACGATCCCGGCGGCACCGCCGACGGCCGCGACGGCGGTGAGCGCCAGGGCGAGCCGTCCGGTTCGGCGCAGGAGGCCGCGGCGGGGGTTGGGGCGGGGC
>NZ_LIRL01000686.1 GCF_001419795.1 Streptomyces niveiscabiei | reverse complement strand
GTCCGGGAGAACCTGGGGGTGGCCTGCATCGCGGGTCACTTGCGGGGGTGCGGGTATTCGGTGCGGGCGTTGAACCTGCACGGGCGTAATCCGAGCGATGAGGTGATCACGGATCTGATCCGGCGGGAGCGGCCGAAGTTCGTCGGGATCAGCATCATGTACGACCTGCACATCGTGGATGCCGTGCGCCTGTTGCGGTGTGTGCGCGAGGCCGATCCGTCGGTGTTCGTGGCGATCGGCGGGGCGTTCTGCACGTACAACGCGAAGTTGATCGCCGAGCGCATCCCCGAGGCGGACTGTGTCGCCTTCGGTGAGGGTGAGTTGACGGTGCAGGGGCTGATGGAGTGTCTGGCGGCCGGGCGTGACTGGCACGGTGTGCCGGGGCTGTGGTTCTGGCAGGAAGGCCGGGTCCGCAGCAGCGGCCCGCCGAAACTCCCCGACCTCACGCAGGAGCCGTGGCCGGCCCGGGACTTGCTGGTCCATCACCGCAAGAACGGCATCCCCACACCGGTGGCGTCGACCTACACGAGCCGGGGCTGCCACGCCAAGTGCACCTTCTGCTACGTGCCCCGGGCGCCGGGCGTCACGGCGGGCAACGCCTGGCGGGTCCGCTCGCCCGTCGACGTCGTGGACGAGATCGAGTACCTGCAACGGGAGTTCGGCACCCGGTTCCTGTGGTTCAACGACGACAACTTCGGCGGCGCCTTCCAGGAGGGCTACCACCACGCCGTCGGCTTCGCCGAGGAGATCCTCCGCCGGGGCCTGGACATCTCCTTCCACTCCGAGTTCCGCGTCGACACCGGCCTCATCGACCGGGAGGCCCTGAACACCCTGCGCCGGGCCGGCATGGCCTCCGCGCTGCTCGGCATGGAGACCGGGGCCCCGACCATGGCAAAACGGTTCCGCAAGGGCACCATGGTGGAGTACAACTTCGACGCGGCCCGCCTGTTCAAGAAGGAGGGCATCGAACTCGAACCCGGCTGGATCATGGTCGAGCCGGGCACGACCCTCGACGAGCTCTGGGAGAACCTGAAGTTCATCGTGGCCGCCGACATCGCCGTGAGCGAGAACCCGTTCTCCTTCATCAGCCGCGCCATCGCGCTGCGCGGCACGGAGATGTACGACAAGATCGCCGACCCGACTCCTCCGGACCTCCCGGGCGTCGAGGGGCCGGCCAGGGACGTCCTGCTGGAGGCCCGCCGGGAGTACCGCATCCCGGACCCGCGCGTCGAGGACGTGTGGGCGGCCTGGAGCAAGGTGAGCGCGGAGGTCGCCGACCGCAAGGAGGAGCTGCCCTTCGTCGCCCAGCTCATCGTCGACGCCACCAGGGCGCGCAGGTCCCGGGGGGAGCAGGGGCTGCGCCCCCTGCTGAGCCGGCTGCGCGGATGGGCCGACGGCCTGTCGGACCTGCTGGTGGCCTTCCTCAACGTCGGGCTGCTCCTCGCGGACGAGAACCCGCCGCGGCTCGCCGAGCGGCTGGAGACCGAGCTGCGCACGCTGGTCGACGCCTACGACCGCAGGGTCCTGGGCGAGACCTACCAGGTGTTCGTCGAAGAGACCAAGAGGCTGTGCGGCGAGCAGGTCATGGCCGGCTGACCCGGCCGGTGTCGGGACGCGCACATGAAGACGAGAGAGGAGACCGGTCATGGCGGATGTGGTCCTGCTGACCCCCCGGGAGATCCCCACCGGCGCCGCGAGCCTGAACAACCAGAACGTCCTGATCAACGACGAGGAGTACCTGTCCCTCGACCCCGCGATGCGCCTGTTCTACAAGCGCGTCCGGGAGAACCTGGGGGTGGCCTGCATCGCGGGTCACTTGCGGGGGTG
>NZ_LIRL01000685.1 GCF_001419795.1 Streptomyces niveiscabiei | reverse complement strand
AGATTTGTATAACAGACAGCCCGCACTCTGCGCGCGAGGTCCACCGCCCCCGGCGTGTCCCCGTGCAGGCACAGCGACCGCGCCCGGACCGCGACGGAACCCCCGGTCCGGGAGACCACGTGCCCCGACGACGCGAGGGCGAGGGAACGTTCGACGACCGCTTCGGGGTCGTGGATGACGGCCCCCTCCTGCGTGCGCGGGACAAGCGTCCCGTCGTCCGTGTAGGCGCGGTCCGCGAACGCCTCCGGCACCGCCGTCAGTCCCGCCCGCTCCGCCAGCTCCAGGAAGCGGGAGCCCGGCAGGCCGAGCACCGGCAGGGGGCCCGCGAGGAGGACGCCGTCGACGACCGCGCGTGCCTGTTCCTCGTCGTGGACGATCCGGTTGTAGAGCGCGCCGTGCGGCTTGACGTACGCCACGCGCGCGCCCGCGGCCCGCGCGAAGACGTCGAGCGCGCCGATCTGGTACGCGACCTCCGAGGCGAGCTCGTCGGCCGGGACGTCCATCGCGCGACGCCCGAACCCGGCGAGGTCCCGGTAGGAGACCTGCGCGCCGATCGTCACGCCGTTCTCGGCCGCCAGCGCGCACACGCGCCGCATGGTGAGCGGGTCCCCGGCGTGGAAGCCGCAGGCCACGTTGGCGCTGGTGACGACGGACAGGAGCTGTTCGTCGTCGGTGAGCCGCCAGCGGCCGAAGCCCTCGCCGAGGTCGGCGTTCAGATCGATCATGCTGTCTCCTGCCGGAGGCCGGGGCGAGGGCCGGGGCCGGGGTCGGGTTCGAGTGCGGGTGAGCCCACGCGGTAATGATCGTCCCGCGCGTCCGTGAGGAACATCTGTCCCGGCGCGTGCGTGAGGGCGAACGGCGGGCGCGAGGCCATGACCGCCGCCTGCGGGGTGACGCCGCAGGCCCAGAACACCGGGATGTCGTCCGGCCCGGCGTCCACCGGGTCGCCGAAGTCGGGCCGGGCGAGGTCGGCGATGCCGAGCCCCGCCGGGTCGCCCAGGTGCACGGGGTCGCCGTGCACGGCGGGCAGCAGCCCGGTCTCCCGTACGGCCGTCTCCAGGTGCCGGGCGGGCACCGGGCGCATGGACACCACCAGGGGGCCCGACAGGCGCCCTGCGGGGCGGCAGGGGCGCTCGGTGACGTACATCGGGACGTTGCGGCCCTGCTCGGTGTGGCGCATCGGGACGCCCGCCCGGGTCAGCGCCGACTCGAACGTGAAGCTGCACCCGATGAGGAACGCGACCAGGTCCTCGCGCCAGTACGCGCGCGCGTCCGCCGGCTCGTCCACCAGCTCCCCGTCCCGCCACACCCGGTAGCGCGGCAGATCGGTCCGCAGGTCGGCGCCCTCGGCGAGCGGTGTCGTCCAGGAGCCCGCGTCCGTCACGTCGAGCACGGGACACGGCTTCGGGTTGCGCTGGCAGAACAGCAGCATGTCGTACGCCCAGTCGGCGGGGACGGCGATCAGGTTGGCCTGGGTGTGGCCCGCCGACACGCCGGCCGTGGGGCCCGAGAGGCCCTCCCGGAAGCGGGCGCGGGCGGTTTTCGGGCTCCACGCGTGCGCGCGCGGGTCGACGGCGGCCACGGGACGGTCGTACGAAGTGGCTTTCACGTCAGTGTCCTTCCCTTGGTCTCCGGCAGGCCCAGGAGGGCCAGTGCCGCGATGCCGTAGCCGATCGCGCCGAAGACGAGGGCGCCGCCGACGCCCCAGCTGTCGGCGAGGAAGCCGACGGTGGTGGGGAAGACGGCGCCGACCGCGCGGCCGGTGTTGTACGTGAAGCCCTGGCCGGTGCCGCGTACGGCCGTCGGGTACAGCTCGGCGAGGTAGGAGCCGAAGCCGCTGAAGATGGCCGACATGCAGAACCCGAGGGGGAAGCCGAGCACCAGCAGGAGCGTGTTCGCGCCGGACGGGATGTTCGCGTACGCCAGGACGCAGACCGCCGACAGGAGCGCGAACACCCAGATGTTGCGCCGCCTGCCCAGCCGGTCGGTGAGGTAACCACCGGTCAGGTAGCCGAGGAAGGCGCCCGAGATCAGGAACGTCAGATAGCCGCCCGTCCCGACGACCGACAGGTTCCGGTCGTTCTTCAGGTACGTCGGCACCCAGGTCGCCAGCGTGTAGTAGCCGCCCTGCACGCCCGTGGAGAGCAGCCCGGCGAACAGGGTCGTCCGCAGCAGGGGCCGCTTGAAGATGGCCGTGAACGAGCCCCTGCCGGCGCTCTGTTCGCGTACGGCGACCGCCTTGGGGGCGTCCTGGACGCGGCGGCGCATCCACAGCACGAGGACGGCCGGCAGGGCGCCCGTCCAGAACATCACGCGCCACGCGAGGTCGTCGTCGAAGACCGAGAAGACCAGCGTGTACACGATCGCGGCGAGCCCCCAGCCGACGGCCCAGGAGGACTGCACCGCGCCGAGCGTGCGCCCGCGGTGCCTGTCGCTCGCGTACTCGGCGACCAGGATCGCGCCGACCGCCCACTCGCCGCCGAAGCCGAGGCCCTGGAGGGCGCGGAAGACCAGCAGCGTCTCGTACGTGGGCGCGAAGCCGCAGGCGACGGTGAACACGGCGTACGTGACGACGGTGATGATCAGCGCGCGCACGCGCCCGATGCGGTCGGCCAGCACGCCCGCGACGGCGCCGCCGACCGCCGAGACGACCAGGGTGACGGTGGTGAACAGGCCGGTCTGGCCGCTGTCCAGGCCGAAGTACGCGGCCAGCGCGACCATGCTCAGGGGCAGCGTGAAGTAGTCGTACGAATCGAGGGCGTAGCCGCCGAACGCGCCCGCGAAGGCGCGCCGGCCCTTCGGCCCGAGCGCGCGCAGCCAGTTGTCGGCGTCGGTCGTGGGGGAGTGCGTGTCGGTCGTGCTCATGGGACACCTCGCAGGGAGTGCGTGGGGATGAGCCGTGCGGGACCTGGCCAGGATGCGTAGCAAGGTAGAGGATCGTTGAACGATCCTTCAATACCCACGTTGTTTCGTTGAGATGTCTGCGGTTGAATTCCGGGCATGACGGAGCGGGTGGAGCAACAGGCCGGACTGGCGGACGATCGCGCGCTCCTGGGGCGCACCAGCACGGCCGAACGGGTCGCGGACATCCTCCGCAGCCGCATCGCCGAGGGCTACTTCCTGCCCGGTACCCGGCTCTCCGAGGACAGCATCGGCGGCGCCCTCGGCGTGTCGCGCAACACCCTGCGCGAGGCGTTCCGGCTGCTCACCCACGAGCGGCTGCTCGTCCACGAACTCAACCGGGGCGTCTTCGTGCGCGTCCTGACGGTCGAGGACGTCGAGGACATCTACCGCACGCGCGCGCTGATCGAGTGCGCCGTCGTCAGGGGCCTCGGTGAGCCGCCGTACGCGCTCGACGCGCTCGCGGCCGGGGTCGCCGACGGGGAGGCGGCGCTGCGCGAAAGTGACTGGAAATCGCTGGGCACTGCCAACATCCACTTCCATCGCGCCCTCGTCGCCCTCGCGGGCAGCGAGCGCACCGACGAGTTCATGCGCGGCGTGTTCGCCGAACTCCGCCTCGCCTTCCACCTGGTCGACGACCCGCGCGCGCTGCACGAGCCGTACCTGACGCGCAACCACCAGATTCTCGAAGCGCTCCGGGCGGGCGACCGGGACGGGGCGCGGCGGCTGCTGGTGACCTACCTCCGGGATTCACGCGAACGAGTGACGGAGGCGTACGAACGCCGCGTGTCAGACATGCCCTAGTACGCCCCGGGATCCACCGGCGCACCCCGGCGTTTGGGTCGTTGTCAGACCGAGGACCTAGTCTGTGCACCGTGACTTCGCCTGCATCGACGGACCGCGTTCCGCCCCAGCTCAGCGCGGCGCCGCGCCCCGCACCGGGCCCGGCCGCCGACGAGGGCCTGGCGCGTCGGCTGCGCGCGCTCGCCTGCACGGCCCCGCTGCACGACCTGGACGCCCGCAAGGCCAATCTCGCGGGCGAGTACTCGGTGTACGGCATGGCGGAGATCGCCCTCTCGGCGATCGACCTGGTCACCCTGAACATGGACTTCGACACCGGCGCCGACCACGACCACGTCGTCGCCCGCCTGCTGCCCCGCATCGCCGCCCAGGCCCCCGAGCGCCCCGCCGCCGAGCACGAGCGCGTGGCCCGCTGGGTCCTGGAGAACCTGATCAACGTCGGCAGCGTCGACCGCGGCTTCCGCGCCGTGTACGGCACGTTCGCCGCCGACGGCAGCTATGTGCGCCGCGACTACGACTTCAAGCTCGTCGAGGAGGTCCCCGGCTTCGACGGCGCCGTCTACCTGCGGACGACGGACGAAGCGGTCAACGTCCTCGTCGGCGCCCTCGACACGGACGTCACCAGCGCCCAGATCGCCGCCGAGGTCAAGCTCGAGGTCCTCATCCGGCGCGGCCGGCTCGCCGACGCGCAGCTCGCCGCCGAGCAGGCCCGCTACCGCACCGTGCAGTACTCCGAGACCCTCCGCCGCGCCCTGGAGGCGACCCGGCGCAACGTGCGCGCGGTCGACTGGCTGAACGCCGTACCGGACATGATCGCCGAGGCCCTCGACCACGTCGCCGACCGGTACCGCCACGAGAACGCGATCCTCACGAACATCCGCAAGGCCCGCGACGAGATCGAGGACGCCGAGAACAAGCGCCGCGCCGCCGAACTCGTCGACATCGTCAAGGACTGCATCCGCCGCCACACGCAGTTGCAGTCACGCCTCCTGGAGGCCGGCCCACTGTTCCGCGCGGAACAGGACCGGCAGGCATTCTCGACGCCCATGACGTCCTCGGGGATAGACCTCTACGGCCATCTCGTCGCGCCCGTGCTGCCGCTGCCGCTGGAACAGGCGAGCCGCGTCACCGGGGCCTTCTTCGCCAAGGGCGCAGGCATGCGCACGCCGGTCTCCGTCCGGGTCGCCGACCTCGTCGAGATCCTGCTCACGCCCCCCGTCGAACGCGAGCACCTCGGCGCGGAGATGCCCGAACCGGACCTCATCGCCACCCCGGACGACAGCCGGTTCAGCGAGGAGCAGCTGGCCGCCGCCAAGGGGCTCCTCGACCTCCCCGCCGACGCCCCCCGCAGGCTCTCCGGCCTGCTCGCCGAGGCCCGGCGCGCCGACCCCGAACTGCCCTACCTGGTCGCCCTGCTGGCCGTGCACGCCGCCAGCCCCGCGGTGGGCACCGCCTACCGGCAGGGCGAGGAGAAACTGCTGTTCGCCGTGGACGACGGCACGGAACTCGACGACCCCGAATTCGGTGGCGCGGACCTGATCGTCGGAACCGCATTGTTGGACGCTGTCGGAATGGCCGCCGATCGGACCGAGGCGGCTTGATGTTCTGGAGTTCTTGTCGTGAATGAGCCCGTCGAGTGGAGTGAACCGGAAACTCCCGCACCCCCGGCGCCCGCCGCCGTCACCCCCGCCGACGCGGCCGACGCCGCCCGGCTCGTAGCCTTCGGACTCCAGCCGAAACTACAGCCCGCGCGCGACCAGGAGTACGCCGAACTGCTGCGCCGCTACCGCGAGGACCCCGCCTTCGCGCGGCTCGCCGACGCCGTCGCCGCCGGACTCGGCCTCGTCGTCCTGGAGGTGTCCCCGCGCGCGGGCATGGCCGTCACCGCCGGCGAGGACTCCGTGTTCGCCGTCCGCATGGGCGACTACGCGCGTCGCACCTCCGCCGACGGCAGCGACCGCTTCCTGCACGGCCTCGCCCACCTCGCCGTCGCCGCCCTGGCCTTCCCCCGCCCGGAGGACCTCGCCGACGACGGCTACATCGGCCGCGTCAGCGTCCACGGCGTCGACGCCTTCGTACGGCAGGCCTGCCGGCGCCTGGAGGAGCGCGCCGCCGAGGACGGCGAGAACACCGACCCGGCGTCCGACGCGCCCGGCCTGGAGTCCGCCTGGCGCGTGTGGACGCGCCGCAGCGCCACCGGCGCGACGAAGGACGCCCGCCGCCTCGCCGGGTCCACCACCGGCATCGTCGGCAAGGCCGTCGCCTTCCTCACCGACTCCGGGTTCCTCCAGCGCACCGGCGACGACAACGGCGGCACCTACCGCACCACCGCCCGCTACCAGCTCCAGGTACGGGACATGGCGGGCAGCGCCGCCCTCGCCGAACTGCTGGAACTCGGCATCGTGCCGGTGACCGACGGGACACCGACGCTGATGCCCGCCGAGGAGACCGAGGACCTGGACCTGGTGGCCGACGCCGGACTGCCGTTCCACGCGTGAACCGTTCGCGCCTCCCAAAACGATCCACTGACAAACCCTGCCGACGATCCACCGCCGAGATTCAACGACGAGAGCCGCCATGTACGAGCTGTCCCGGGTCCGCCTCTACTCCATCGGTCCAGCCGGTGCGCGCTATGCCGACACCGTGCTCGACCTGCGAGGAGTGGGCGACGTGGTGCCCGACCCCGCACCCACCCAGGCGGAGTTCTTCCAGGACGAGCCCGTCGGCCCGCCGCGCCGCCCCGCGCCCGCGGGCGTGCTGTTCCTGGAGAACGGCGGCGGCAAGTCCGTCCTGCTCAAGCTGATCTTCTCGGTCATGCTCCCGGGCCACCGCAACACCCTCGGCGGCGCCTCCTCCGGCGTCCTGCGCAAGTTCCTCCTCGCCGACGACTGCGGACACGTCGCCCTGGAGTGGCAGCACGTGCTGACCGGCGAGTGCGTCGTCGTCGGCAAGGTCAGCGAGTGGCGCGGCCGGCAGGTCTCCAACGACCCCCGCAAGTTCGCCGAGGCCTGGTACTCCTTCCGGCCCGGCCCCGGCCTCTCCCTGGACAGCCTGCCGGTCGCCGAGTCCACCGCCGTACGCGCGCCCGTCGAGGGCGCCTCCGGGGCGCAGGGGCGCCGCCGGACCATGAAGGGGTTCCGGGACGCCGTCACCGACGCCGACAAGGCGTACCCGCACCTGGAGGTCCACTGGGAGGAGATCCACGACCGGTGGGTCGAGCACCTCACCGAACTCGGCCTCGACCCCGAACTCTTCCGCTACCAGCGCGAGATGAACGCCGACGAGGGCGAGGCCGCCGGCCTCTTCGCCGTCAAGAAGGACGCCGACTTCACCGACCTGCTGCTGCGCGCCGTCACCGACACCCGGGACACCGACGGCCTCGCCGACCTCGTCGGCGGCTTCGGCAACAAACTCGGCCGGCGCGCCGAACTCATCGCCGAACGCGACTTCACCGCCGGGTCGGTCGACCTCCTCGGACGGATCGTCGACGCCGCCGACACCCGCGCGCGTTCGCGGGAGGTCCACACCGCCGCCGAGCGCCGTACCCGCGCGCTGGCCCGCCGGCTGTCCGCGCGCGGCGTCCAGGAGCGGGCGCGCGCCGCCGACCTCGCCCAGCGGGTGACGGCCGCCGCCTACGCCGTCACCCACTCCGAGAGCGCCCGCGAGCGCAGCGCGCTCACCGCCGCCGAACTCGCCTTCCGGCACGCCTCCCTGGCGCTGGCCGCCGCCGAGAAGTCCGCCGCCGCCCAGAAACGCGAACTGGCCGACGCGCGCACCCTGCACTCCGCCTGGCAGGCCGCCGAGGCCGCCCTGCGCCACCGCGCCGCCTCCGACCGCGTCGCGCGCGTGTCCGCCGCGATCCAGGAAGCCGAACGGGACGCCGCCCCGGCGCTCGCCGCGCGCGCGAAGGCCGCCGTCGACCTCGTCCGCGCCCTGCACGCCGCCGCCGAGAGCGCCGAGGCCCTCGCCAACGAGGGCGAGGAACGCTCGGCGGCCCTCCAGGAGGTCAGCGAGACCGCCTACCGGGACAACACCACCGCCGCCACCGAGGCCCAGCGCGCCCGCAGCGAGGCCCAGCACCTGCGCCAGCGCCTCACCGAGGTCGAGCAGGAGATCGCCGAGGCCGTCCGCGCGGGCTGGCTCGACGACAGCTCCCCCGACGCCGACCCCGCGCGCGCCGCCCTCGCCGCCAGCGACGCCGAGAAGAACGCCGTCGCCGCCTGGGACACCGCCCGCGAAGCCGCCCGCCGGGCCGCCGAGACGGCCCGCGAAGCCGCCTCCGCCGAGTCCCGCGCCGAACTCACCGCCGCCCGCGCCGCCGACGCCTCCACGGCCGCCGGACGGTCGTACGAGGCCGAACAGCGCATCGCCGAGGCACTCGCCGCCGAAGAACGGCTCGCCGAACTCCTCAGCAGCGAACCCCTCTCCGCCGCCGACCTCGACCGGTACGCCGACGAACTGCGCGGACTCCTCGACGACGCCGTCACCTCCGCCGAACGCCACCTCTTCGACCTGCGGACGGCCGCCGCCGACGACGCCCGCATCCTCGGCGCCCTCGGCGACGGCGGCCTCCTGCCGCCCAGCCCCGACGTGCTGGCCACCGTCGAGTTCCTCGGCGAGCACGGCATCCCCGCCCTGCCCGGCTGGCGCTATCTCGCGCAGTCCGTCGACCCCACCGACCACGCGCGCGTGCTGGGCGCCCGCCCCGAACTCGTCGACGGCGTCATCATCACCGACCCCGACTCCCACGTCCGCGCGCGCGAGGCGCTCTCCGAGGCCGCCCTCCTGCCCCGCTCCACCGTCGCCGTCGGCACCGCCGCCGCCCTGCTCGCCCCCACGCCCTCCGGCCACGACGACAGCGTCTTCCTCGTCCCCCCGAACCCCGCCATGCACGACGAGCATGCCGCCGACGAGGAACGGCAGGCCCTGCGCGCCCGGGCCACCGCCCGCGACGAGGAGATCCGCACCCTCGCCGCCCGCCTCGGCAAGGACCGCGAACTGTCCGCGCGGCTCGCGTCCTGGCGCACCGGCTGCCCCGCCGGACGGCTCGTCGAGATGGAACGGGCCGCCGAGGAGGCGCGCGCCTTCGCCGAGGAGACCGAGGCCGAACTCACCGAAGCACGCGTCGCGCGCGCGGAGGCCGAGGAAGCCTCCGCCGAGGCCGCCCAGGTCCGCGACGAGAAGCAGGAGGCCGCCCAGAAGGCCCGCCGCGCCGCCGACGCCCTCGCCGGACTCGCCTTCCGCCTGCGCGAGCGCGCCGGCTGGCAGGTACGGCTGCGTGAACTCGCCGACGAGGCCACCGAGTCCGAGGCCCGCGCCCAGGCGTGCCTGGAGCGCGCCCGCGCCGCCGACGAGGACCGCCGAGGCGCCCAGCGCGCCGCCGACGACGCCCGCCGCACCGCCCGCGCGCTGCGCGCAGAACGCTCCGAGATCGCCGGCGCGCCCGACGACGTGCCCGAGGACGGCTCCCAGGCCCCCGAAGCGTCCCTGCCCGCCCTCAGGGAGGCCTACCGGGCCGCCTCGCAGGTGTACGAGAAGGTCGGCGTCGGCGCCGACCTCAGGGCCGAGCAGGCGCGCGCGGAGAGCGACGAGAGCGCCGCCCGCGCGGAACTCGACCGGCTCAGCAACAAGGTCCGCACGCGCGCCGAACAGCTCCTCCAGTCGCCCGACGGCTCCGACGGGCCCTCCCGGCAGGCCGCCTCCGCGCGCGCGGAGGAGCTCGTGCAGCTCCTGGAGACCCGCATGTCCACCGCCAGCGAACAGCTCGGCCGGCTGCGCGGCGAACACGAACGCCTCGCCCCCGAGGAGGGCGAGGAACACACCGAACTGTCCGAGGAACTCGTCCCGCGCGACGCCGAGCACGCGCAGGCGCTGCTGCGCACGGCCACCGCCGAACTCGCCGCCCGCACCGAGGCGCTCGCCCAGGCCCGGGACGCGCACGCCGAGCTGCTCGCCGCGCACCGCACCGCCGAGGACGGCGCCGGCGGCTTCGACGAGGTCGCCGCGATGCTCCGCGACCTGCTGCGCGAACACGTCTCCGACGACGACCAGGAGACGCCCGAGCCCTACCCCGGGTCCCTGGAGGACGCCCGTACGTCCGCCGCCGAGACCCGGCGCGCCCTGCGCGGCTGCGCGGGCGACCTGTCCGCCGCCGACGCCGCCGTACGCGAGGCGAGCGACGTCCTCGTCCGGCACGCCAACTCCACGCGCTACGAACAGGTACGCACGCCCGCGCGCCAGCAGATCCGCGAGCTGCCCGCGTCCGCGCTGCCCGAGCACGCGCAGAAGTGGGCCGACGCGTTCGCCCCGCGCCTGCGTGTACTCACCGACGAACTCGCCCAGCTGGAGCGCAACCGCGACTCCATCGTCGACCGGCTGCGCGGGCTCGTGGAATCGGCGCTGGCCACCCTGCGGTCCGCCCAGCGGCTCTCCCGGCTGCCCGAAGGGCTCGGCGAGTGGTCCGGGCAGGAGTTCCTGCGGATCCGGTTCGAGGAACCCGACCAGGCGACCCTCACGGAGCGGCTCGGCGAGGTCGTCGACGACGCCACGCGGGCCGCCGTCAAGAAGAACTCCGACCTGCGGCGCGACGGCATGTCCCTGCTCCTGCGCGGGGTCGCCGCCGCACTCCAGCCCAAGGGCGTCGCCGTCGAGATCCTCAAGCCCGACGCCGTCCTGCGCGCCGAGCGGGTGCCCGTCGGGCAGATGGGCGACGTCTTCTCCGGCGGGCAGCTCCTCACCGCCGCCATCGCCCTCTACTGCACGATGGCCGCGCTGCGCTCCAACGACCGGGGCCGCGACAAGCACCGGCACGCCGGCACGCTCTTCCTCGACAACCCGATCGGCCGCGCCAACGCGACGTACCTCCTGGAACTCCAGCGCGCCGTCTCCGACGCCCTCGGCGTCCAGCTCCTCTACACGACCGGGCTCTTCGACACCACCGCCCTCGCCGAGTTCCCGCTCGTCATCCGACTGCGCAACGACGCCGACCTGCGGGCCGGGCTGAAGTACATCACCGTCGAGGAACATCTCCGGCCCGGACTGCCCCGGGAGATTCCTGCGGGGGAGGCGGTGCATACGGAGATCACGGCGACGCGTATGTACAAGAGGCCGGTGGCGAGCGGGGGGTAGGACGGTGCTCTCCGGCGGGCTGGGGGAGGGCTGTTGGAGAGGGCTGAGGGCAAGAAGGGGGCCGGACACGGCTGTGTGTGGGGCTGTGCCCTGGGGTGGCTCGGGCGCGGTTCTTGGGGGAGCTGTAGCCAAGGGGCGGTTCGGGCGCAGTTGTTGGGAGGGCGCTGTACCAAGGGGGCAGTTCGGGCTCGGCTGTTGGGAGGGCGCCATGACCCGGGGCGGCGCGGGCTCGACTGTGGGGGCGCCGTGGTTGAGATGGGGTTCGGGCGCGGCTGCTGGAGTGGAGGGCGGCTGTGGGGGCGCCTTGGCCAGGGGCGCGGACGGGGCTGTCGGGTCCAAGAAGGCGCGGCTGTTGGAGGGCGTGTGGGGCAGGAGGCTTGTCCCGGGCCCGGGTCGGGGCTTGCCCGGGGGGCGGCTGGGTGGCTGTCCTCGGGGAGCCGGGTGTGGTGCCTTGCTTCCAGCGCTCCAGCGCTCCAG
>NZ_LIRL01000684.1 GCF_001419795.1 Streptomyces niveiscabiei | reverse complement strand
GCCCAACGCCCCGCACGGACGTCACCTCGGCGCCGGCCGCCACGACCGTGCCGACGACGTCGCCGTGCGGGGCGTTGGGCAGCGGGGTGGGGAAGGGGGCGGTGCCCCGGCGGCGCTGGGTCTCGACGAAGTTCACGCCGATCGCCTCGGCCTCGATGAGCACCTCGGCCGGGCCCGGCTCCGGGATCTCGGCCTCCTCGACGGACAGCACCTCGGGGCCGCCGTAGGAGTGGTAGCGGATGACACGCACGGGGTTCCTCCTTCAGGTCCGGGGCGTCAGGTCGAACGCCTCGGCGAGCAGCCGGTACGAGCGCAGCCGGTCGCCCTGGTCGTGGATCATCGACACGACGCCCAGCTCCTCGGCGCCGGTGGCGTCGGCCATCTTGGTGAGCTGGTCACGGACGCGGTCGGGGGAGCCGACGACGTAGCGCGGCCACTCGAAGGACTCCTCGGCCAGCGGATCGGGTCCGGGCCGGTCCATCTCGGCGACGGCGAGGTCCGCCGGCGGCAGGGGCCGTACGTCGCCCTGCGACATCCGGCGGTGGAAGAGCCGGTGCGTGGCGTACACGCGCTCCGCCTCCGCGTCGGTCTCCGCGCAGCACACCACCACCGACAGGATCGGCCGGGGCGCGGCGGCGTCCGGGCCCGGCACGAACGCGCTCCGGTAGACGTCCAGCGCCTCCCGGGTGGCGGCGGGCGCGATGAAGTGCGCGTACGCGTACGGCAGGCCGAGCCGGGCCGCCGCCTGCGCGCTGGACACGCTCGCCCCCAGCAGCCACAGGTCGGGGCCGCCCGGCAGCTCGGGGGAGACCGGGAACGGGCGCTCGCCGTCCGGGGCCAGGTAGCCGCGCAGCTCCGCCAGGCGCCGCCACAGGTCGTCCGGCGACGGCTCCCTGGAGGCGCCGTCGTCGCGCAGCGCGGCGAACACCGGCGGCCTGACCCGGTTGGCGCGGCCGATCCCGAGGTCGATGCGGCCCGGGTACAGGGCGTGCAGGGTGCGGAACACCTCGGCGACCTTCAGCGGGCTGTACAGGGACAGCAGCACCCCGCCGGAGCCGACGCGGATGCCGGAGGTCTCCGCCGCGATCCGGGCGACGAGGATCTCCGGGGCGGGGACCGCGGTGAAGATCTCGGCGTGGTGCTCGGCGACCCAGAAGCGTTCGTAGCCCAGGCGGTCCGCGAGGCGGGCCAGTTCGATGCTGTGCCGCAGCGAGTCGGCCGGGGTGAGTCCCTCCACCACCGGGGCCTGCTCGACCACCGACAGTTTCACGGTGTGCTCCTCTCGTCGTGTGGCGTGTCGTCGTGTGCGGTGTCGTCGTGTGTCGTGCTCAGGCCAGGCAGCGCAGGGGACGGCCGCCGTTGAAGGCGGTCATCTCCCGGAACACCGGCCCGGACGGGATGTGCTCGCCGGGCCGCGCGCCGCGCTCCTCCGCGTACGCCCGGTGCAGGTTGGCGACCAGCCGCTCCGGGTCGACGAGGTCCGCGTACTCGCCGAGGGGGGTCTCGCGGGCGGCGGTCAGCGGGTCGACGCCGGCCGCCACGCCCTCCTTCGCCAGCCGGCGCACCCACAGCAGGTAGCGCTCGGTCGCGTCGAAGACCTCGGGGCCGCACACCGGCCCGTGACCGCAGACGACGGTCCGCGCGCCGAGCGCCCGCAGCCGGGCGACCGCCCGCAGGCTGCCTTCCAGCGACCCCATCAGGCAGAAAGGGGTGCAGCCGGACATCAGGACGTCCCCGGCGAACAGGCACCCGCGCTCCGGCAGCCACACGGCGACGTCGTTGGTCGAGTGCGCCGGACCGACGTACAGCAGCTCGGCCCGCTCCTCGCCCAGGTGCAGGGTGAGCCGGTCGGAGAACGTGAGGTCGGGCAGGCGCAGTTCGAGGCGGCCCCAGTCGACGTCCGGCCACACCCGGCACAGGGAGAGCGCCTTCTCGGCCATCTCCGTGCGCGCCAGGTCGTGGGAGACGACCGTCGTGCCGGGCGGGAACAGGGAGTTGCCGAAGGTGTGGTCACCGTGGTGATGGGTGTTCACCAGGAACCCCGGCGGCCGGGCGCTGACCCGTTCGACGGCGGCGTACAGGGCGCGGGCCCTGCTCTCGGTGGCGGCCGTGTCGACGACACAGGCCCGCTCGGCGCCCACGACGATCCCCGCGTTGCTCAGGCACCAGCCGCCGTCGGGCTGCACGAAGGCGAACACCCGGTCGGCGACCTCCGTCACCCGCCCGGTCACGTGGTCAGGTCCGCCTCGGAGACGACCTCGTAGATCTTCGGCGCGCCGTGCGTCAGGCCACGGACGTGCGCCGCCCGCGTCCGCACCTCGGGCTGGGCGATCGCGGTCTCCAGCACCTCGACGTCGTCCCACTCGGCGTAGATCAGGTAACTCTCCGGGCTCTTCACCGAGCGGACCAGGCGGAAGCGGCGGAAGCCCGGCTGGCGCCGCATGAACGCGCCGGCCTCGGTGATGGTCTCCTCCAGGTCCTTGGCGGCCCCCGCGTCCTGCGGGTCCTTGAGCGTGAGCGTGTTCGCGAAGATGGCGGTCATGGAATCCGTCCCCAAGTAGCGGTCTGCGCCGGGAAAAGCGATGCGCTGGAAAAAGCATGGAATCCCGCCCCTCGGTGCATGGTCGGCGCACACTCGGAAGCCGCTCGGAGGAATTACCGAAAATCATTCCCGGGAACCTCCGAGCGGCTTCCGAGTGATCACCGAGGCCGCCGACCATAAAGTTTCGGCGTATTCGATTCGATTCCCCTTTCCCGGGAGGTCAGAAAATGGTCGTACTGCTCAGCGAGTTCCGGACGGAAGCAGAATCCGCCGGATTCCGGGACGTCTTCGCCAAGACCGCGGAATTCTTCCGCGCCCAGCCCGGATATCTGCGCCACCAGCTCGTGACCGCGCTCGACGACCCGCTGACCCAGGTCTCCGTCAGCTACTGGGAGAACGACGAGGCGGTACGGCGGATGGCCGCCCGGCCCGGGTTCCAGGACGTGATCGGCGAACTCGGCGGCGCCGCACAGCACATCGGCGACACCAGCACCACCGTCCTGTCGGTCAAGCACTCCACGCGGACGGCGCACCGTGCCGGCTGACACCCAGGCGCCCCCGGTCCACCGCGCCGAACACGACATCACCGTCCGCGCCCCGGCCGGCACCGTCTTCGGCATCCTGAGCGACTTCGCCCAGTGGCCCCGCTTCTTCCCCGGCACCGTCCACATCGAACCGCTCGGTACCGACGGCGACGACCTGCGCATCCAGGTCTGGCGCGCACCCGAGGGCCCCGCCGGACAGACCCGCACCTGGGTGTCCCGGGTCGCCCTGGACGCGCCGCGCCGCACGATGACGTTCCGCCAGGAGAAGTCCCCCGCGCCGCTCGCCGCGATGAGCGGCACCTGGCACCTCGAACCCCTCGGCACGGACCGCACCCGGATCGTCCTCACCCACGCCTACCAGCTCCTCGACGAGAACGACCGGCCCGCCGTCGACGCCCTCATCGACCGCAACAGCGACCTCGAACTCGGCCTCCTGCGCGACGCCGCCGAACACGACCACGCCACCGGCCCCCTCACGGCCACCGCCGAGAGCACCACCGAACTCCCCCTGAACGCAGAGGAGTTGTACGAGCGCCTGAGGGCCGCCGCGCCGGACGCCACGACCGTGCGGGTCGGCGTCCCCGGCCGCCGGATCGCCGAACGGCACTTCACCGGCGACCCCGCGCACACCGTCGACGTCTCGGTCCTCGACCTCACCCCCACCGCGGCCGGAGTCCGCCTCACCGCCCGCCGCCGCACCGTCCTCACCCCCGGCGACACCGCCACCGCCGCCACCCGCAGGACCACCACCCGCATCCGGCTCCAGAAGGAGGCCACCATGACCGTCCAGCAGCTCACCGGCCAGGCCGCCACCGTCACCGACCCGCTCCTCTACACCGAGGTCGTGCGGTTCTACGCCCGCCAGGCCCACCTCCTCGACTCCGGCGCGGCCGAAGCCTGGGCCGACACCTTCACCGAGGACGGCGAGTTCGTGCAGAACGCCCGCCCCGAGCCCTGGATCGGCCGCGAGCAGATCCGCGCCCGGATGCGCACCGGCCTCGACCGCATCGCCGGCGAGGGCCTCCAGCGCCGGCACTGGCTCGGCATGGTCGACCTCGTGGCATGCGACGCCGACACCGTCACCACCCGCTACTACGCGGCCATCTACTCCACCGTCGAGAACGGCTCGCCCCAGCTCTACCTGAGCACCGCCGTCGACGACGTCCTCGTCCGCACCCCCGAGGGCCTCAAGGTCCGCCACCGCCTGGTCTCCCACGACAACGTCCGCTGACCCCACCCCACCCGGAGCCCCCCATGATCGTCATGATCAACCGGTTCACGCTGCGCCCCGGCACCACCGCCGAGCGGTTCGAGGCCCTCTTCGACCAGGTGTCCGACCTGGCGCTCGACCACCCCGGCTATATCGACCACACCTTCGTCCGCGACCAGGACGACCCCAGCCGCTACCTCAACGTGGCCCGCTGGGAGAGCGTCGAGCACTACCGGGAGTTCATGAAGATGGACGCCCACACCGCCTTCTACCCCGAGATCCTCGCCATCACCGAGGTCAGCCCCGCCCTGTACGAGCTCCAGCTGGAATTCGACGCGTCGGCGGCCTGAACCGCCGGGAAGGCAGCATCCCCATGAAATTCGGCATCGTATTCTTCCCGACCGTCGGCGGAGCGGACGGCGAGCCCAGCGCCACCCAGTACTACGACGACGGCCTGTATCTCGCGCAGCTCGCCGAGGAACTCGGCTACCACCAGGTCAAACTGGTCGAGCACTACTTCTTCGACTACGGCGGCTACAGCCCCGACCCCATCACCTTCCTCGCGGCGGTCGCCGCCCGCACCCGCCGGCTGCGCGTCGCCACCGGCGCCGTCATCCCCGCCTTCACCCACCCCGTCAAGCTCGCCGGCCAGCTCGCCATGCTCGACGCCATCTCCGGCGGCCGGCTCGACGTCGGCTTCGGACGGGCCTTCCTGCCCGACGAGTTCGCCGCGTTCGGCATCCCCCTCGACGAGAGCCGGGCCCGCTTCGAGGAAGGCGTCGAGGCGTGCGTACGGCTGTGGACCGAGGACGACCTGAGGTGGGAGGGCTCGTTCCACACGTTCGGCCCGCTCACCATGCTCCCCAAGCCCGCCCAGCAGCCCCACCCGCCGGTCTTCGTCGCCAGCACCGGCAGCCTCGACTCCTGCCGCACCGCGGGCGAGCAGGGCCACCACCTCCAGCTCATCGCCTCCGTCGCCACCCGCGAGCAGGTCCAGGAGGCCCTGGCCGTCTACCGGGGCGCCCGCGCCGACGCCGGGTACGCCCCCGGCACCGAGCGCATCGACCTCAGCTTCCCCTGCTTCCTCGACGAGGACCGGGAGGCCGCCTACCGCCTCGGCGAGCATGTGGAACGCCGGATGAGCGAGAAGATGGCCGCCGCCGTCAGCGCCTGGGCCACCGTCAGGAGCGACCAGTACCCCGGCTACGAGAAGATGGCCGCCGCCGCGCTCGGGGGCGGCGCCGCCTTCGACGAGCGCGTCAAACAGAACAAGATCCTCGCCGGCACCCCCGACGACGTCCGCGCCCAGCTCGCCGAGATCGCCGACTGGTACGGCGACTCCCTCTCCGTCGGCCTGTCCGTCCACTCCGGGCACGTCCCCCGCGCCACCGTCGAGCGCGGCCTCCGGCTCTTCGCCGAGCACGTCGCGCCCGCGTTCACGGCCGGCCGGTGAGGATGATGCGCGTCCTGGTCACCGGGGCGGGCGGCACCCTCGCGCGGCACGTCGCCCACGCCCTGACGGCACACGGCGTCCGGGTGCGGGCGGGCAGCCGCACCCCGGCCGCCGTCAAGGGCCTGCCGGACGGCACCGAGGTGCTGCCCCTCGACCTCGCCGACCCGGACACCTTCGCGCCCGCGCTGGAGGGGGCCGACCGCGTCTTCCTGTACTGCGAACCCCGGGGCATCGAGGCGTTCACCTCGGCGGCCGTCGCCGCCGGGGTCGGGGGGATCACCGTGCTGTCCTCGGCGGCCGTCGTCGCCGGGGACCCGCCCGGCGGGCCCATCGCCGCGCACCACGCCCGCGTCGAGGAGACGGTCGCCGCGTGCGGAGTGCCGTGGACCTTCGTCCGCGCCGGGACCCTGGCCACCGGGACCCTGGCCTGGTCCCGGCACCTGCGCACGGGGGTGGTCCGCGCACCCTACGGCGACTCCGCGTCGGCACCCGTCCACGAGGCCGACGTCGCCGCGGTCGCCGTCGAGGCCCTCACCGACCCCGCGCACACCGGGAAGGGGTACGTCGTCACCGGGCCCGAGTCCCTCACCCGGCGCCGGCAGGCCGAGATCCTCGCGGCGGCCGTGGGACGGACGGTGCGCTACGAGGACGTGCCGGCCGAGAGCGCGCGCGAGGAGCTGCGCGCCGCCATGCCGGCGGACTTCGCGGACACGGTCCTGGCCTACCTCGCCGCCGGGGTGGGACGTCCCGCCCCCGTCGAGGACACCGTGCTCCGCGTCACCGGTCGACCCGCACGGACCTTCGCGGAGTGGGCCGCCGACCACGCGGCCGACTTCCGCTGACCTCTCTTCGACACCGTACGAAGGATGCGACATGCACGTGACACAACTCAGGAGCGCCGGATGAGCCGCCGCGCGGTGATCACCGGCATCGGGGTCGTGGCCCCGCAGGGCATCGGCACCAAGTCCTTCTGGCAGCTCATCTCCGAAGGACGCACCGCCACCCGCACCATCTCCCTCTTCGACGCCTCCGCGTTCCGCTCCCGGATCGCCGCCGAGTGCGACTTCGACCCCGACGCCCACGGACTCACCCCCCAGGAGACCCGGCGCATGGACCGCGCCGCCCAGTTCGCGCTGGTCGCCGCGCGCGAAGCGGTCGCCGGGAGCGGACTGGAGAGCGACCGGCTCGACCCGCACCGCACCGGCGTGACCGTCGGCACGGCCGTCGGCTGCACCATGAGCCTCGACACCGAGTACCGGGTCGTCAGCGACGGCGGCGAACGATGGGCCGTCGACCACACCTACGCCGTCCCCCACCTCTACGACTACATGGTCCCCAGCTCCATCTCCGCCGAGGTCGCCTGGGACGTCGGCGCGCAGGGCCCGGTCACCGTCGTCTCCACCGGCTGCACCTCCGGCCTGGACTCCGTCGGGCACGCCGTCTCCCTGATCCGCGAGGGCGCCGCCGACGTCATGGTCGCCGGCTCCACCGAGGCGCCGATCTCGCCCATCACCGTGGCCTGCTTCGACGCGATCAAGGCGACCTCGCCCCGCAACGACGACCCCGAACACGCCTCCCGCCCCTTCGACCGCAGCCGCAACGGCTTCGTCCTCGGCGAAGGCTGCGCCTTCTTCGTCATCGAGTCCCTGGACCACGCCCTGGCGCGCGGCGCGCACATCCACGCCGAGATCACCGGCTTCGCCTCCCGCTGCAACGCCTACCACATGACCGGGCTGCGCCCCGACGGCAAGGAGATGGCCGAAGCGATCCGGCTCGCCCTCGACGAGGCGCGCACCGACCCGACCGCCGTCGACTACATCAACGCGCACGGCTCCGGCACCAAGCAGAACGACCGCCACGAGACCGCCGCCTTCAAACGCGCCCTCGGCGCGCACGCCCACGCGACCCCGGTCAGCTCCATCAAGTCGATGATCGGCCACTCGCTGGGCGCCATCGGCTCCCTGGAGATCGCCGCGTCCGTCCTCGCCATCGAGAACGGCCTCGTCCCCCCGACGGCCAACCTCCACGAACCCGACCCCGAGTGCGACCTCGACTACACCCCGCTCACCGCCCGCGAACGCCGCATCGACACCGTCCTCACGGTGGGCAGCGGGTTCGGGGGCTTCCAGAGCGCCATGGTGCTGGCCCGCCCGAAGGAGGCAACGTGAGCACGACGACCCTCGCCGGCACCCGGTCCGCCACCGCCGTCGTCACCGGCCTCGGCATCACCGCCCCCAACGGCCTCGGCCGGGACAGCTGGTGGCGGGCCAGCCTCGACGGCGTCTGCGGGATCGCCCCCGTCCGGCGGTTCGACCCGGGCGCCTACCCCGCTCGACTCGCCGGAGAGGTCCCGGACTTCGACGCGGGCGAGCGCATCCCGAGCCGGCTGCTGCCGCAGACCGACCACATGACGCGGCTCGCCCTGGTCGCCGCCGAGGAGGCCCTCGCCGACAGCGGCGTCGACCCCGCCGCGCTGCCCGACTACGCGGCCGGCGTGATCACCGCCAGCTCCGCGGGCGGCTTCGAGTTCGGGCAGCGCGAGCTGGCCGCCCTGTGGCGCGACGGCGGCTCCCACGTCAGCGCCTACCAGTCGTTCGCCTGGTTCTACGCCGTCAACACCGGCCAGATCTCCATCCGGCACGGCCTGCGCGGACCCAGCGGCGTGGTCGTCTCCGAACAGGCCGGCGGCGTCGACGCCGTCGCCCAGGCCCGCCGCCAGCTGCGCTCCGGCGTCACCCTCCTGGTCTCCGGCGGCGTCGACGGCTCCCTGTGCCCCTGGGGCTGGACGGGCCAGCTCGCCACCCGCCGGATCTCCGGACGCAGCGACCCCCGGCGCGCCTACCTCCCCTTCGACCGGGACGCCTGCGGCTACGTCCCCGGCGAGGGCGGCGCCCTGCTGATCCTGGAGGACGCCGACGCCGCCAGGGCCCGCGGCGCGCGGCCGTACGGCACGGTCGCCGGATACGCGGCCACCTTCGACCCCCGCCCCGGCACCGGCGGCGAACCGGGCCTGCGCCGGGCCGCCGAGAACGCCCTCAAGGACGCGGGCCTGACCACCGCCGACGTGGACGTCGTCTTCGCCGACGCGGCCGGCGTCCCCGACCTCGACCGCGCGGAGGCCGAGGCCCTGCGCGCGCTCTTCGGCCCCTACGGCGTCCCGGTCACCGCCCCCAAGACCATGACGGGCCGCCTGTACGCGGGCGGCGGCGCCCTCGACCTCGCCTGGGCGTTCATGGCCCTGCGCGAAGACGTGATCCCCCCGACCGTGCACACCGCCGACGTCCCCGCCCCCTACCAGCTCGACCTGGTCGTCGCCGAGCCGCGCCGCGCCCGCCTGCGCACCGCGCTCGTCCTGGCCCGCGGCTACGGCGGCTTCAACGCGGCGATGGTGCTGCGCTCGGCGGAGGACTGAGGCGATGCCCGAGCCGGTCACCCTGCACCGCGACACCCCGGACACCGTACGGCGGCTGACGCACTGGTTCGCCGCCCGGCTGCCCGACGCCACCGGCCTCACCGTGTCCGGCCTGGACACCCCGGCCGGCGCCGGATTCACCAACGAGACCCTGACACTCGACCTGGCCCAGGAGGACCCGCCGGGCACCCGCCCGGTCGTCCTGCGGATCGCGCCCACCCGCCACCGGGTGCACCCCGACAGCCGGTTCGCCGCCCAGGTACGCCTCCAGCGCCTCCTCGCCGACCGCACCGGCCTGCCCGTACCGCGCGTCCTGTGGCACGAGGAGGACCCCTCCGTCCTCGGCGCCCCCTTCATGATCATGGAGCGGGCGTACGGCGACGTCCCCGCCGACGTGCCGTCCTACCACCGCTCCGGCTGGGTCGCCGACCTCGCCCCGGCCGCACGCGCCGCCCTCTGGGACGCCGGGCTCGGCGTCCTGGCCGACCTGCACGCCCTCGACCCCGGCCGGCTCGGCGCCGGCTTCCTCACCGGCGGCGACCCGCGCCCCTACCTCACCCGCCAACTCGACCACTACGAACGGCACTTCACCTTCTACGCCCCGCACGAACCGCCCGCCGCGCGCCGCGCCCTGACCTGGCTGCGGGCCCACCTGCCGCCCGAGGACGGACCCGTCCGGCTGCTGTGGGGGGACGCCCGGCTCGGCAACCTCCTCTTCCGGGGACTCGAACCGACCGCCGTCCTCGATTGGGACCTGGCCGACCTCGGCCCGGCCGAGAGCGACGTCGCCTGGTTCCTGCACCTCGACCGGCACCTCAGCGAGGGCATCGGCGTACCCCGGCTGCCCGGGCTGCCGGACCGCGAGGCGACCGTACGCCGCTACGAGCGGCTCACCGGCACCCGGCTGCGGCACCTGGACTACCACGAGGTGTTCGCGGCGCTGCGGCTGTGCCTGATCACCGCCCGGGTGACCGGACTGCTCGGCGGCGGCATCCCGCTGCACCGCAACGCGACCCGGCTGCTGGAGCGGGTGCTCGCACGGCACGCCCCGGCCCGTTGACCGAACCGAAGGAGGGCACCATGCCCGCCCGCACCACGGACCCCACGGACACCACCGTCTTCAGGGACGCCTTCGCCTCCCTGCCCGCGCCGGTCGCCGTCATCACCACCACCGACGACCGGGGCACCCCCAAGGGGCTCACCAGCACCGCCGTCAGCGCCGTGTCGATGGATCCGCCGCTGCTGCTGGTCTGCGTCGACAAGTCCTCCCGCACCCTGCCCGCGCTGCTGCACTCGGCCGGATTCGTCGTCAACTTCCTCGCCGAGGAGGCCGAACACGTCTCCCGGCAGTTCGCCTCGAAGGCCGGCGACAAGTTCGCGGGCGTCACACACCGCCCCTCCGCGCGGGCCGCGCACGCGCCCGTCCTGCACGCCGACTCCGTCGCCCACCTGGAGTGCGCCACCGAGTCCCGCATCGAGGCCGGGGACCACTGGATCCTCCTCGGCCGCGTCCTCGGCGGCGAGGCCCACGACCGGGGCGCCCTCCTCTACCACCGCCGCTCCTACCTGAAACTCCTTCCCGAGAGGACCGCGTCGTGAAATTCGGCATCAATCTCTTCCCCACCGTCGGCCCCGACGACAAGACCGGCGCCCGCTTCTTCGAGGAGGCCCTCGCCCTCGCCGAGCGCGCCGAACACCTCGGCTACCACCATGTGAAGACCGTCGAGCACTACTTCTCCGCGTACGGCGGCTACAGCCCCGACCCGGTCACCTTCCTCGCCGCTGCCGCCGCCCGCACCGAACGCGTCCGCCTCATCACCGGCGCCGTCCTGCCCGCGTTCAGCCACCCCGTCAAACTCGCCGGCAAGCTCGCCATGCTGGACCACCTCTCCCACGGCCGCCTCGACGTCGGCTTCGGCCGGGGCTTCCTGCCGGAGGAGTTCGCGGCGTACGAGATCCCCATGGACGAGAGCCGGGCCCGCTTCACCGAGGGCGTCCGGGCCTGCCGGCAGTTGTGGACCGAGGAGGAGACCACCTTCGAGGGCCGCTTCCACTCCTTCGGCCCGCTCACCCTGCTGCCCCGCCCCTTCCAGTCCCCGCACCCCCGGGTCCTCGTCGCCACCGCCATCACCCCCGAGTCCGGCGAGGCCGCCGGCCGGGACGGGTACGGCGTGATGATGGTCCCTTCCATCAACAAGCGGGAAAAACTCCAGGAGATGCTCGCCAGCTACCGCGACACCCGCACCGGGGCCGGCCTGGCCACGACCGACGAGGACGTCCACTTCAGCTACAACTGCTACCTCGCCGAGGACCGCGACAAGGCCCACCGCCTCGGACAGCTCTACTCCGAACGCAACCACCAGGTCATGGCCGCCGCCGTCGCCTCCTGGACGCACACCCGCAGCGCCGACTACGCCGGGTACGAGCGCATCGTCGCCCGCGTCAACAGCAGCGACTTCGGCAAGCAGCTGCGGGACAACAAGGTCCTCGTGGGGGACCCGCAGGAGGTCGCCGACCGCGTCGACCTGATCCGCGAGCTGTACGGCGAGGCCACCATCAGCCTCCAGATCGTCTCCGGGAACATGCCGTTCGAGGAGTCCGTCCGCACCCTCGAACTCTTCGCCGAACACGTCCTGCCCCGCTTCTCATGAGAGCCCTCGGCGTACGCGACCTCGCCCGCTGGGGCCTCGTCCAGGGCCTGGTCCACCGCGGCCTCATGAACGAGCCCGCACCTCACTACGGACACGGATTCGGACACGACGAACTCGATGAAGGGGAGGACGGCATGACCAGCATGAGGCTGGCCGGCCGCAGGGCCGTGATCACCGGCGGCACCAAAGGGCTCGGCAGGGCCATCACCCAGGCGTTCCTCCGTGAGGGCTGCGACGTCGTCGCGGCGGCCCGCGGCGCCGACCACGCGGAGTGGGAGTTGTCCCTCGGACCGGGCAAGTACTTCTTCCACCCGGTCGACGTCCAGGACCGCACCTCCGTCGACACGCTCATGGCGTACGCCGACACCCAGCTCGGCGGCATCGACATCGTCGTCGCCAACG
>NZ_LIRL01000683.1 GCF_001419795.1 Streptomyces niveiscabiei | reverse complement strand
ACTTCATCATGTCGCCGGTCGGCTACACGACCGGCGACATGATGAAGTCCGTGTACGACGCGGAGAGTTCGGGCACCGACTTCTGGATGGACCGCCTCCTCGCCCGTACCGGCGACGACCCGGCGGGCCCTTGGCTGATGAGCCGGGGCCGGGCCCTGTTCATGAAGACCCACAACCCGGCCGCGCTCGGTTTCGGCGGGCAGGTCGCCTACTGGGAGAGCATCAGCAACAACAACGCCTACACGGTCGCGATCACCCCGGGCACCTTCACCGAGCAGGTCAACCAGCGCCGCCAGACGCCGAGTCACTGGAGGAGCGTGCACACGGGCGGCTCGACGACGGTCACGCAGACCAAGTTCATCACGGACGACAACGTCGCCGTGACGAACCTCGCGATCAGGAACAACGGCACCGCGTCGACGACACTCCAACTCCGCGCGACCTCCCCGTACGCGACGACCGGCAGCGGCGGTGAACTCACGGGCCAGGTCGGCGCGTACAACAACCTCACGACGATCAGACCCCGCCTGACCGGCGACGGGTTCACCGCGACCGGCGGCGGCCTGAACCGCTCGGTGACCATCGCGGCGGGCGCGACGACGACCGTGAAGGTCGTGATGGGCTTCGTCACCGACGAGATCCCGGCCTCGCTGAGCGAGTACACCGCGTACGCCGGATACACCCCGGACACCGCGTTCGCGACGCACGTGCGCGCCTACAACCAGTGGTGGGCGAAGAACGTGCCCTACATCGACGTACCCGAACCGGCGATCAAGAAGAACATCTACTACCGCTGGTGGCTGATGCGCTTCAACAACCTGGACGCCGACATCCCGGGCCAGACCTTCCAGTTCCCGACGTCGACCGAGGGCGTCCTCGGCTACAACAACGCGATCGCGCTGACCCAGCCGATGCACATCGACGACCTCAAGTACCTGCGGGACCCGGCCTATGCGTACGGTGACTGGCTGAGCGTCGGTCAAGTCTCCAAGGGCGGACGGTTCCTGGACAACCCGGGCGACCCGGAGAACTGGTCCAACAGCTACACGCAGTACATCGCCGAGGCGGCGTGGCGCAGTTACCAGCTCCACGGCGGCCAGCCCGGCATCGCGGCGAACCTCGCGCACTACGCCGAGGGCGACGTGAAGGGCCAACTCGCCTACTACGACCACGACAACAACAAGCTGATCGAGTACGACTGGGGGGCGCTGACCGGCAACGACGCGGACGCCGTCTCCTTCCACTGGAAGCCCGGCGCCATGGACCGCGCCGAGTCCGCCTACCAGTACAGCGGCGCGCTGGCGGCGGCGCAGGCGTACGACGCGACCGGCAACACCGCCAAGGCCGCCGAGATGCGGACCCTGGCGGGCCAGATCAAGGACGCCATCGTCAACGTCCTGTGGAACCCGAACCGCCAGCTCTTCGAGCACCGGCTGAAGTCCACGAACGAGTGGGTGCCGTGGAAGGAGATCAACAACTACTACCCGTTCTCGGTCGGCGCGATCCCCAACACAGCGACCTACCGCCAGGCGCTGCGCCTGTACGACGACCCCGCGCAGTACCCGGTGTTCCCCTTCTACACCGCGAACCAGGTCGACAAGAAGGCGGCGGCCGACGCGGGCCAGCCGGGCTCCAACAACTTCTCGACCATCAACTCCACGGTCCAGTTCAGGCTTTACTCCTCGGTCCTGCGCAACTATCCCAACTCCTGGATGAACGCGACGGACTACAAGAAGCTCCTGTACTGGAACACGTGGGCGCAGTACGTCAACGGCAACACCCAGTGGCCGGACGCCAACGAGTTCTGGGCCGACTGGAACGGCAACGCGATCACCTACCGCTCCTGGATCCACCACAACATCCTCGGCAGCAGCAACTGGACCGTCATCGAGGACGTGGCGGGTCTGCGTCCGCGAGGCGACGCGAAGGTCGAGCTGTCGCCGATCGACATCGGCTGGTCGCACTTCACGGTCAACAACGTGCGTTACCGGGGTGCCGACTTGACGATCGTGTGGGACGACCCGGCCGACGGTGTCGTGCGCTATCCCGGGGTCCCGGAGGGGTACTCGATCTTCATCGACGGGAGCCGGGGGGCGACCGTGAACTCGCTGGTGCCGTTCACGTGGGACCCGGCGACGGGTGACGTGACGACGAGCGGAACGGTCAGCTATCACACGGCGGTTGCCGGACTGAAGGCGCCCAACCAGGTCGTCCAGAACAGCCCCCGTATGACCGACATGCTCGCGAAGGCGGGCGTCGACCTGACCGCCGACCTCACCAACCTCGCCTCGGGCGCGACCACTTCGGCCTCCTACACCGGTTCCGGCAGCGCGACGTCCGGTGCCGTCGACGGGTATCCCACCAACGAACCCTTCTGGGGTGCGGGCGGTTCCCCGAACGCGCAGGACTGGTACGAGCTGAACCTCGGGACGTCCCGCACGCTCAACGAGGTACGCCTGTACTTCAAGGACAGCCGCCCGGCCAGTACGACGTACCGGGCGCCGTCGGCGTACACCGTCCAGTACCACAACGGCAGTTCGTGGGTGGACGTGCCGAGTCAGACGAAGAGTCCCTCGGTGCCGCGCGCCAACTACAACCTCGTGACGTTCCCGGCGGTGAGCGCTCAGCGCGTCCGGGTGCTCGCGACCAACGCGTCCGGCGCGAAGACCGGGCTCACCGAGGTGAAGGTGTTCAACCGGGGTGGCGTCCAACCGCCGTCCAACCAGGCGCTGTCGGCGACCGCGTCCGCTTCGTACACGTCGTCCTGGGAGAGTGTCGCGGCCGTCAACGACGGGATCGATCCGCCGTCCTCGAACGACACGGTGAATCCACGCTGGGGCACCTGGCCCGAAACCGGCCAGCAGTGGGCCGAGTTGACGTGGCCGACCGCGCGGACGGTCGACTCGGCCGACGTGTACTTCTTCGACGACGACCAGGGCATCGACATGCCGTCGGCCTGGAAACTCCAGTACTGGAACGGGAGTTCGTACGTCGACGTGCCGGGCGCCGGCGCGTACACGCTCGCCAGGAACCAGTACAACCACGTGACGTTCACCGCCACGGTCACCAGCCGGCTGCGGGTGCTGCTGACCGGTACCGGCAGCAGTTCGGTCGGCCTTCTCGAAGCGAAGGTGTACGGGCCATGACCAGATACCGAGCCCTTCTCGCGCTGCTCGCCCTGGCGGTCGCCTTCCTGGTGGTGCCGCAGCGGTCCGCGTCCGCCGCCGTGGCGTTCACGTCGGCGGGCGTCAACCAGAACGGCGGCAACTGCCTGGATCTGCCAGGGAGTTCGACGGCCAACGGGACGCAGCTGAGGGCGTTCTCCTGTTCGTCCGGCGCCAACCAGAGCTTCACCTACACGCCGGTCGCCGGGGCGAGTGACGTCTACACCGTGACCGCGCAGTCCGGGCAGTGCGTGGACGTGTACGGCGCGTCCAGCGCCGACAACGCGGCCGTCATCCAGTGGCCGTGCCATGGCGGGACCAACCAGCAGTGGCGGCTGGCGCCGGTCGCGGTGGGCGGGACGGACAAGACGTTCACCCTGGTGTCGGTGGGGTCGGGCAAGTGCGTCGCGCCGAGCGGGGGTTCGTCGGCGTCGAACACCAACCTCGTTCAGCTGCCGTGCAGTTCGACGGCCGGGAGGGTGTGGCGGCTGCCCGGCTTCAACGGGGGCGGGTCCACGCCGGGGACCTTCACGAACCCGCTGAAGCAGCAGGGTCCGGACCCCTGGATGACGTACTACGACGGCAACTACTACCTGGCGACGACCACATGGAACTCCACGGTCACCATGCGCAGGTCGCCGACCCTCGCCGGGCTCGCGACCGCAGCCGACCAGGTCGTCTTCAACCTGACCCGCCCCAACGGCGCCGGCACGATGTGGGCCCCGGAGTTCCACCTCCTCAACGGCCCCAACGGCCAGCGCTGGTACTTCTACTACACGGCCGGACGCGAGCCCTTCGACCTCGGCACCCAGCGCATCCACGTCCTGGAGAGCGCGGGCCTCGACCCCATGGGCCCGTACACCTTCAAGGCCGACCTCCTCGACCCGTCCCAGGACAACACCTGGGAACTGGACCCCGGCATCCTCCAACTCAACGGCCAGCTCTACCTGTTGGGCACCTTCTACAACGGCTCCCAGCCCATGTTCATCCGCCCCCTCTCCAACCCCTGGACAGCGAGCGGCACCCGCCGCATCCTCTCCACCCCGACCTACAGCTGGGAAACGGTCGGCGGCGCGGTCAACGAAGGCGCGGAAGTCCTCCAGCGCAACGGCAGGACCTTCATCGTCTACTCGGCGAGCCACTGCTCAACACCGGACTACAAACTGGGCATGCTCACCTACACCGGAGGCGACCCCCTCACCTCCTCGTCCTGGACGAAGTCCCCCACCCCCGTCTTCCAACGCTCCAACACCAACGGCGTCTACGGCCCCGGC